>JAJYJR010000521.1 GCA_021789355.1 Chloroflexota bacterium
GGGCGTGTCCGGAGCAGGGCCGATGCCACCAGGACACCCCACAGGAGGAACCAGGGGTCCCACAGGTAGGCATGCCAGGCGAGAGCCAGATGGTCGGCGTTTGCCGGCGCCGTGATCACGCCGGACTGGACGAGGAGCCCTGTCGCCGTCAGCACCAGACCGTAGAGGGTCAGGATCGCGGCTTCGATCCACACCACCACGCGTGCACGCGGCTGCCACGTCAACCCAACCTTCGAAAGCGAGTGAACGGGCCTGACGGCCAGCAGGGGCAGGATCGCGGCGATTACCTTCAGCGCGGCGGCAGCCCACACCGCGACCGCCACGCCGACGGCCACGTAGCCAGTGCGGGCTTGCTGCGCCAGGGAGCCGCTGACCGTGTCGAGCAACCACGTGCCACCCAGGCCCCAGTACACGTTGAGTGCCGCGTAGGTCAGGCCGACGACGAACGCCGCCTGTGTCAGACGCAACCCGCCGCTGGCTACCAAGCTGCGCCGGCTCGATGTCGATCGCACCGGTTTCGCTTCTCCTCTGCGCAGATCCCACCGCAAGACGCTGCCGTCACCGGGCATGGACCCGGCCCGGCAGTGTAGCGAGGAACATGTCGATCATGCGGCCTGGCGCCCCCGATGGCCTCGCGGGCGGCTCCGGAGATATGGCTGGGTCGGTGTACCCTCAGCCGATGTTGCCCCAGGAGATCATCCGCGCCAAGCGCGACGGTCGAGCCCTCTCGGACGCGGAGATCGCGGCCTTCATCGCTGGCCTGGTGGAGGGCTCCGTGGGGGATGGTCAGGCGGCGGCGTTCGCGATGGCCGTCTTCTGGCGGGGCATGACGCGCAGCGAGACGATCGCCCTCACGCAGGCGATGCGCGACTCCGGGACGGTCCTCGACTGGTCGGCGCTCGACCTGTCCGGTCCGCCGCTCGACAAGCACTCCACGGGAGGGGTGGGCGACAAGGTCTCGCTCATGCTCGCCCCGCTGGTGGCCGCCTGCGGCGGCGCGGTGCCAATGATCTCGGGGCGCGGCCTGGGGCACACCGGCGGCACCCTCGACAAGATGGACAGCATCCCCGGCTACGTCACCGCGCCGGACCTCGGGCTGCTGCAGCGCACCGTCCGCGAGGTGGGCTGTGCGATCGTGGGCCAGACCGCCGACCTCGCGCCCGCGGACCGCCGGCTCTACGCCATCCGGGACGTCACCGCCACGGTCGAGTCAATCCCCCTCATCACCGCCTCGATCCTCTCGAAGAAGCTGGCGGCGGGCCTGCGCGGGCTGGTGCTCGATGTCACGTACGGCAGCGGGGCGTTCATGGCCTCGATCGATGACGCCCGGGCGCTTGCCCGCAGCATCGTGGAGGTCGCGGGCGGGGCCGGCTGCGCGACGAGCGCGCTGCTCACCGACATGCACGAGGTCCTGGGTACGACCGCGGGCAACGCCGTCGAGGTCCGGGAGGCCCTGGCCTACCTTGCCGGCGCCGGCCCGCGCGAGCCCCGCCTGCACGAGGTCACGCTGGCGCTCTCGGCCGAGCTGCTGGTCACTGGCGGGCTGTACCCCGACCCCGTTGCCGCTCGGGCTGCCTGCGAACGGGCTCTCGCGAGCGGGGCGGCGGCGGAGCGGTTCGCGCGGATGGTCGCCGCGCTCGGTGGTCCGGCGGATCTCCTCGAACGGCCGGACGCGTATCTGCCGGCGGCACCGGTCCAGCTGGTGGTCCTGGCGGACCGGGCGGGGATCGTGAGCGCAGTGGACGTACGGCGGGTCGGCCTGGCGGTCGTCGGCCTGGGCGGCGGGCGCACCGACCCGGGCCAGGCGATCGACCACGCGGTGGGCCTCACCGAGGTCACGCCGATCGGCGCCGCGGTGGGCCCCGATCGACCCCTGTGCATGGTCCACGCACGGGACCAGGCCAGCGCCGACCGGGCGGCCGCCGAGCTGCGCTCCGCCATCACCCTCACCGACGCCGCGCCCGCGCCGCGTCCGGTCGTGCTGGAGCGGATCGCGATCGGCGGGTGACTCTCACCCGGGCTCCTGACCGCGTCGCGGGCGGTTGCTGCGGCACCGTCACCGCGATCCCGTAGAGCGCCCACGGCTCCCGGGTCCCCCGGCGCCGGCGTCCCTCGCCAGCGTGCCCGGTACTCGAGGGCTCCACGCAGCTACCGAGCACGAGGCGGGCGGCCAGGGCCGGCACGAGACTGACGGCCAGAAACGGCGGGCACAGCTCGCGGCCGTGGCGCACTGCCGGCGCTGGCGATGCCTGCCCCGCGTCGCCGCCGCCGTGGCCCGATCTCCGAGCCGCCATCAGGAGCAGCCGTCACCGGCCAGGGCCGTCACCGGCCAGGGCCGTCACCGGCCAGGGCCGTCACCGGCCAGGCGCCGCAGGAGCACGACCCATTCCCGCGGCCCCTCGGTCTCGGGCTCCCAGGCGACGACGCCAGGTCGCTCGGCCTGCAGCAGGTAGAAGAGCGGCTTCGGCTCGTGGTCCACGTGGAGCCGCAGCGCCTCGCCCGGGGAGAGCGCGTCCACCGCGCCCAGGATCGTCTCGTGGCGCACCCGCACGTCGATCTCCGAGGCGCGGATCTCGCGCACGAGCGCCGGGTCGGCCCCCCGCGGGCTGAGCGCGTGCCGCGGCTCGGTCATGTCGATCGTCCCTCCTCCAGGACCACCTGGTACGAACACTCGATGGCAGACTCGGGGCAGGCGTCCTCGCACGTGCCACAGCGGGTGCAGCGCGCGTCGTCGACCCAGACCACCGCGGCCTGGCCGGAGAGGTCCGGCGCGAGCCCGATGGCCAGCTCCGGGCAGGCGACCACGCATGCGCCGCACAGCACGCAGCGGGCGAGATCGACCCGGGGAGGCGAGGGGAGGGGGGCCAGGGCGGCCGGTCCGAGGGCACTCAGCATCACGGCGACAGGGTGGCGCGGGGTCCACCCGACACGCTGTGACTTCGGTGCGAGCGCCTCGGTCAGCCCCGACCGGCGAGCCCGTCGCGGTCGAGCAGCACGATGCGGCCCCGCGCGATCCGGATGAGCCCCTCCCGCTCGAGCTGCCGCAGCGTGCGGGCCACGACCTCCCGGCTCGACCCCACCATCTCGGCGATTTCGCGCTGGGTGAGCGCCAGCCCGCCCGATCCTGCCCCGACCCCCGCGTGCGGCTCGACCGCCTGCAGCAGGACCCGCCCCACGCGGCCCGCCACCTGGCGGAACGAGAGATCCTCCACCAGGGCGATCGTCTGGCGCAGTCGGAAGGCGAAGCTCGCCGACGCGGCGATCGCGAGCCCGGGGATCTCCCGCAGAATCTCGTCGCGCCGTTCCAAGGGCAGCACCAGCACGGACGAGTCCTCGACGGCCTGCGCGCTCACCGGCTCGGGCCCGCGATCGAAGAAGGGCACCTCATTGAACGAGGCCCCTGCCCGGACCACCTGCAGCGTCTGCTCCCGCCCCTCCTCGTCGGCCACGTACAGCCGGATCGCCCCGGACTCGACGAACGCGATGCCGCCGGCGGGTTCGCCCTGCCAGAAGAGCAGCTCCCCTGCGGCCAGCCGGCGCGGCCGCATGAACCGGGCCAGCGCGTCCCGCAGCGGCGCCGGCAGGGCCTGGCCGAGATTGGGCTGGATCCCGCCGGCCATGCTGGCCCGGGGGCCCGCAGCCGGCTGCGGCAAGGCATCCGGCGGGACGAGCGGACGGAGCGGGCGGACCCGGTCCGGCGCCTGGGGGCCGGCCGGCGCGTGGCGTGACGCGACCGGCACCGGGGTGCGATAGCGGTGGCGGCGGCGATCGTGCCGATCGGGCGTGGCGAAGGCCAGCCCTGCAGCCGTCAGGCGCGCGAGGTGGTACGAGACGAGCGAACGCCCGAGGCCGAGCTGGACGGCCAGCTCGCCCGCCGTCGCCCCGGCTCCCCTGGTGGCCGCCAGGGCCCCCAGCACGCGCCGCCGAGTGGGATCGGCCAGCGCCGCGAATCGGTCAACGGTCACTGGCGCATCCTACCGGTTCGCCCGGACTGCGGTTGTTGCGGTGAACGCGTGAGCAGTGACAGGCTGGTCAGCGGATCCCGGGAGGTGCGGTCGCGTGTTTCGAGCGGTCACCGGATGAGCGTCGCCGGTCTCTCACGGGCGTCGGCGGCCGCACCGCTCAGCGATGCGGCCGGCACAGGCCGTGGTTTCCGGGGGCGCCGACTGTGGGCGCAACAACTGTGGGCGCAACGGGGGCAGCGTCGGGCTCGGGGCGGCCTACTCGGTCGTCGTTGCCTGTGCGGCGTCAAGTCGGGCCGTGATCTGCCGCATCAACGCGATGCGATCCATCGCGCCCACCTCGGCCAATGCGCGCCCGGTGGCGAAGGCCACCAGCGGCGCCGCCTTGCGTTCGACGCCGTGTGCCACAGCCCGCGCAAGGTCAAGGACAACGACGGTCTCCTCGCTCGATGGGCGTTCGACCGTCCGCGCCCCAGCCGCTCGACCAACCTCGTCGACCAGCGCAAGACAGGCGTCCAGATCCACGTGCGAAGCCTCCTGTGCAGTGTTTGGGGGTCTGTCGGCGCACGAACGTCAGCAATCAGGCGTGACCAGCCTACGCCTGGCGGGTCGCCCGGATGGCGACGCCGCGCGTGCCATCCGGTCCTGCTGGCCCGGATGAGCCGAAGACAAACATACATGCGTGCTGCCACATAGGGAGGCCTGCGTGTCGGCAAGGCGTCCACCGCGGTCCCCGAGGGGGAGCGCCGACTTCTCCCGGATGGCATCGGCGATC
>JAJYJR010000522.1 GCA_021789355.1 Chloroflexota bacterium
CTCGCTCTCCTCGCGCACCCGGCTCATCAGGAAGATGTTGTAGTCGGAGCCGAGCGCCACCAGCAGCACGAAGACCATCAGTGGCAGGAAGAAGTTGACTCCCGGCTGTCCGAACACCGACTGGTAGAGCCAGGAGGTGAGCCCCAGGGTGCTGAGGTACGAGAGCAGGACCGTCAGCACCAGATAGATGGGCGCCACGATCGCCCGCAACAGCAGGACCAGCACCAGGAACACCCCCAGCACCGTGATCACGGCCACGTGCTGGAAGTCGGTATCGAGCGCCGTCTGCGTGTCCGCCAGCTCGGCGGTGGGGCCGCCGACGTATGCCTGCGCCCCGGTGCCAAACTGCGCCGCCACCGGGTCCAGCACGCCCCGCACGCTCCGCACCGTGTCGAAGGCCGCGATCGAGTACGGGTCATCGGTGGTGACGATGAAGATCCGCGTGACCGTCTTGCTGCTCGACACGTAGGCGGCCACCGCGGACTGCGCCTGAGCGCCGCTCCCGCCACCGAGCGTGGTGGGGACGAACAGGTCGTCCGGGAGCGCGGCGTACTGCTGGGCGAGGGCGCGCAGGTCGCCGGGGAGCCGGCCGAAGACGGCCGCGATCTGGCCCTCCAGCGCGGTCGACTGGGCACTGGCCGGCAGGCTCTGCGGGAAGAGCACGGCGTCCGGCTGCGCGTCGAACGTCGCGGCCAGCGAGCCCAGGGCCTCCGCGAGATCGCCCACCGCCGCCGGGGTGGGGGCCTGCTCCAGCGTCGCGAGGTCGGACTGCGCCCGCGCGAGCCCCGGCAGGCTCGCGGTCGTCGGGTAGGCGGCGACCAGCTCCTGCAGATAGCCTCCCACCGCCTGCAGCGCGGCCCGCGGGTCGGCGCCCAGCACGGCCGGTGCCTGCAGCGCCGCGCTCAGCGAACGGAGCTGGACGGACACGCGCGCACCGTGCCGGAGCTGCTCGATCAGGCCGGGGGCCGTGCCGAGGTCCGACTGGGCCGTGGCGTACGCCGCCGAGGATGCGACGCTGGGCAACGGCGCGGCGAGCGCGTCCACGTAGTCGGCCGCCGATCGAAGCGCAGTGGTCACCTTCGGATCGAGGAGCGCCTGCGGGCCGCCGCCTGAGGACGCGAACCCTGACGCCATCGACTCGAGTTGCCGGGACGGGACGAACGCGTCGGGCACGCGCCCGTTTCCGGTTGGCGCGATGACGCTCGTCACGCTCTGCACGCCCGGCGTCTTCGCCAGCGTCTGGGTCACGTCGCGAAGCCGGGCCAGCGAGGCAGGCGCCAGCAGGTCCGTCCCGTTGCCCGCCTCGATCACGCCGTTGACCGGCATGATCCTGCCCCTGCCGAGATGCTGCGCGACGAGATCGAAGCCGACCCGTGCGTCGGAGGTGCGCGGAAGATCCGTCAGCGCGTCGAAATTCGTGCGCATGGCCGGGATCCCGGCCACCGGCACGAGCAGCGCGACGAGCAGCACGGAGCCGACGGCGGCGGGCCGGTGCGACACGCCGGCGGCCAGGCGCGCGAAGAAGCCGCGCGGGTTGACGGTGGATTCGTCGCGCTCGTGCAGCGGCCAGAAGAGGTAGTGCCCGAAGATGCCGAGCAGCGCCGGCGTGAAGGTGAGCCCGGCGAGCAGCGTGACGAAGATGGTGATTGCCATCGCCGGGCCGGTCGTCTGGATCATCCCGAACTGGCCGAAGGCCATCGACCCGAGCCCGACGATGACCGTGGCCGCGCTGGCAGTGATGACGGCACCGATCCGCTTCACGGTGGCCTGCGACGCCGCGTGCCAGTCGCCGCGGCTCACCTCCTCCCGGAATCGCGAGATCAGGAAGATCGTGTAGTCGGTCCCGACGCCGAACACCAGGACCACCACGAACGTGTCGAGCAGCGAGGAGATCTTCCAGCCCGCGCTGGCCAGGTACCCCAGCACGCCACGTGACACCAGGTACGCCACGCCGATGGTCGCCAGCGGCACGAGGGCCGCGAGCGGTGCGCGGTAGACCAGCAGGAGGATGACCACCACCAGCGCGATCGTCACCAGCAGCGTGCTGTCGGTGCCCTTCACGATCGCGTTCATGTAGTCGAGGCTGATCCCGGCCGACCCGGTGACATGGGCCTGCACCCCCGACGGCGCGGTCTGGGCCAGGTGTGCCCGCAGCGCATCCACCGCGCCGCCGGCGCCACCGGCCAGCGAGCCCACCGTCAGGTTGACGTTCATGAGCTCCAGCTTGCCGTCGGGGCTGCGCATCATCGAAGCGAGCTGCGGGTCGGACTCGGGCGTCTGGACGCTCGAGACGATGTCCCGCAGGTCGGCGGGCGCCTGAGGGCCGGTGATCCAGGACGCGACCCGGGCGACGTAGGCACGGTCGGATGGGGTCAGCCCGGATTCGCGCGAGAACGAGATGGTCGCCGAGCCGGCCGAGACCTCCTTCGGGAACGCGTGCTCCAGAAGGGTGCGGGCCCGAATCGACTCGGTGGTCGCGGGGAGGAACGAGCTTTGGTCGGTCGACCCGACCTGCGCCAGAGACGGCGCCAGCAGCAGTGCCGCTCCGGCCGTCACGATCCACACCGCCAGGACGAGGAAGCGGAACCGGAATGCGAACGACCCCAACCGTTGGAACATCACATGCCCCTGCGGCGCGTCCCGCCCGACGGGCACGCACGGAAACCCAACCTGCGGGCTCGCCGCCTCCACCAGCGCCACGCGATCCACCCCGCCACCAGGTGGACCGGCATCCAGCCCCATCCGCCCGGGTCCCACGGGCCAGGGGCCACGCCTGTGACCGTGATCCGGACGAGCGGGATGCCCGCGGCAACCTCCCGGATCGTGTCATCGGACGCGCGACGGGGATCGAAGCCCAGCAGGTACCCGGCGAGCCCGCCGGCGCACAGCACGGCGCGGAATCCACGCAGCCATTCGTCCAGGTCGGCGACCTCCTCCGCCAGCCCCCTGGCAGCACCCCCCGGCAGAACGGCCTCGACCCGCGCATCGGCCCGAACGTTGCGCAGCCACTGCGTGTGGTCACCGAACCCGGCGATGCAGTACACGTGCCCGTCGACGAGCGCGTAGTCGAGCGGCGCGTCCCGCAGCCGCCCGCTCTTGCTGCCACGCGTGCGGAGCAGGAACACGTACCCGGTGAGGGGGTTGTTCATGAGCGGCCAGACGCCCGCGCGGAGGAGTGGCCCGGCGAACCACCGGCTGAACACCATGAACGAGCGGTGGAGGCGGGCGCTGTACGGCAGATCCGGATCGGAAGTCGAGGTGCGGTCGTCGGCGGTCATCTCGGCCGTCTCCTCCGTGTGCCCCAGATCCACCGGACGGCCATGCCGGCCTGGGCGGCGGCGAGCGTCGCCCACCCCCATCCGCCCGGGTCCCAGGGGCCGGCCGCTATGCCCGTGGGGCGAACGCGCACGAGCGGGATCCCGCCGGTGGCCAGCAGCAGCGCATCGTCGCTAGCTCGTCGTGGATCGAGCCGCAACGTCCCGGCCCCCACGAGGCCGCACCCGATCGCCGCCGCCCGCATGCCGCGGGCGCGCTCCGCCGGGTCGGTGACTTCCTCGGCCAGCCCGCGCAGGGCTCGCCCGGGGAGGATCACCTCGACGTTCGGGTCGGCCTCGATGTTGCGCAGCCACTGGGTGCGCCGGCCGAAGCCGGCCATCACGTAGACGTTGCCGTCGGCCAGCCCGTAGCCGAGCGGCGCCTCCCGCATCTCGCCGGACTTCCGACCGCGCGTCCGAAGCAGAACGAAGTACCCGCCGTACGGCGTGCCCCAGGCGGGCGAGAGCCCGGCCTTGATCATCGGCACGCCGAGCCATCGATTGAGCCAGAGGAACCACCGGTGCATGCGCGGCAGCATGCGCGACATGCGCGGGCCGTAGGGCAGTGCCGCGTCCGCGCGACCGACCGGCTGCGATGCCGCGGGCGGGTCGGACGCCACGGGCGCGTCGGACGCCGGGGCCGCGTCCCGGTAACCGCCCCCGCGCTCCATGCCACGACCGTGCCCGAACGGCATGGCTCCGGGCAAGTGCCGGATGGCCGCCCCGGAGCCCCGGATGGCCGCCCCGGAGCCCCGGATGGCCGCCTCGAAGGCGCCCCGAAGCCGCCCCGGGAGCCGCGACCGCCGCCCGCATAGAATTGGCCGACCCATCCGAGGAGGGAAGACGTGCCCGACCGACCGCTGCCGTACGACCAGCCCACCGATCCCGCCAAGCGTCACTCCGCGGCGCTGACCGATGGCCCCGACCGCGCCCCCGCCCGAGCCATGCTCAAGGGCATCGGGTTCACCGACGACGACCTCGCCCGGCCCCTCATCGGCGTGGCGACGACGTGGATCGAGACGATGCCCTGCAACTGGAACCAGCGCGAGCTGGCCGAGCAGGTCAAGGCGGGAATCCGCGCGGCCGGCGGGACCCCCATGGAGTTCGACACGATCGCGATCAGCGACGGCGTCTCGATGGGCACGGAGGGGATGAAGGCGAGCCTCGTCAGCCGCGAGGTGATCGCCGACTCGATCGAGCTGGTCGCCCGCGGACACCTCTTCGACGGCCTGGTCTGCCTGGTCGGCTGCGACAAGACCATCCCGGCCGCCGTGATGGCCCTGGGTCGCCTCGACATCCCCGGCGTGGTCCTTTACAACGGCACCATCCTCCCCGGCAACTTCCGCGGCCGCGACGTCACGGTCCAGACCGTCTTCGAGGCCGTCGGCGCGTACGAGGCCGGCACCATGAGCGGC
>JAJYJR010000022.1 GCA_021789355.1 Chloroflexota bacterium
CGGACGGCGCGTTCCTTGAGCTCAGGCGGGTATCGCCGCTGCGACGGGTGGGGACGGGTTGGCTCGTTCATGGACTCCATCTTCCTGCAAAGCGATGGAGTCTCCACCAAAGTCAGTACGGTTCAACCCTCGTACGACCAGCGCGGTCGTCCCTGGCCTCCCTCGACACAAAGCAACGGCACGTCTGAGCGGCAGGCGAATAGGTTCCTGATCCGGTCCCGATCGCCGACCGCAGTCGCAACGACGGCCACCGAGTGGCTCTTCCGGACTGGGGCGTCGACCAGCGCGAAGATGAAGACGTTGATGCCGTCACACTGCCCGAGGTCATAGCGACGCGTCATCAAGACGCGCATTTGACTTCAACGTCCTCCGATGACCCGCGGGCCTGGCGTGGGTGGTGCCGGTTCCGCCGAGGCTTCGCCGGCCGGGGGCTCAACGTACTCCCTGAGCCCGCCCCCTAACTCCCACCACCAGACGAAGATCCCGACCGTGTTGGCGACGGCCAGACCCCAGGCGGCTCCTGCAGTACCGCCCGCCGCGGCCCCGGCGATCCCACTCGCGAAGGCAATCGCCGATGTCACCACCGCGGCCCGCAGGTTCCGCCCGGCGGCGGCCAGCGCCCGCAGTCCGATCAATGCCCCGGCCCCGACATTGACCGCGGCGAACGACAGGCCCAAGGGCAGGGCGAGCGCGTGCGCCGACGGCCAGGCGCCTCGGAGGAGCGCGCGACCGGCCGGCTCCGGCACGGCGAGGATGAAAGCAGTCCAGAGAAGCGTGACAGAGCCCAAGGCCGCCGCCGCCCAGGCGCAAAGCCTGCGCAGCCGTCTGGTCGAGTTGCGGAGGAGCCGAACCGCCTCCGGGATCGCCACCAGGATCAGCCCCTGGAGGACGACATTGAGGGGCCCCAGGATCAGCTGCGCGGAGCGGATCTCGCCGACGGCCTCCAGCCCCGCCACGAGCCCGATCGCGTAGATAAGGAACTGACCGGCCACCGTGTAGGCACCCGCCTCCGCCAGATAGCGCGAAGCGAGCACCCGGTGCCTCCGGAGGAACCCCCGGACGGCGAAAGGCTGTGGTATCACGCGCGTTTGGGCGATTCCGACGACGGCGGCCACCACGGCCCCGCCGCCCCAGGCGATCGTCGCCCAGAGAATGGTCGCGTGGCCCGCTGCCAGCACCAATATGAGAGCTGGGAACTGGACTGCCGCCCAGACGAGGTCGTTGCAGAATGCGGCGCGGCCCCGCCCGTCGGCGAACAGGGCGAACCGCCACAGATCCTGGACGAGCAGGCCGGGAAGCGTGATGCCCAACCCCAGGAACGCCCCCTGCAGCGGTCCCACGGATACGATCGCCACGCCGAGGCAGCCAGCGCCTACAGCGATCCCGAGCACCAGGGCCGTGCCCGCGGCTCCCCCGGTGGCCTCGCGCCAGGCGGCCTGCGGGACGCCGCTCGAGCGGACGACGAGCGGCTGTGCACTCACGGCTCGCGCAGCGGCCGCGGCCACGTTGTACGTTGCGAAGGCCAGGCTGAAGGCACCGAAGTCCACCACGCCGAAGGACCGTGCGACGAGGACACCGAGGACGAAGTTGGTGAGACTGGATAGGGCCTGGTCCGATAGTCCCCAGCCGAGCCGGGTCGCAGCACGGAGGATTCGCGCAACGCGCCGGCCCCGCCCGGGCTCCCCGGCGGATTGGCGCGTGACGGCGGTTGTCATCCGCTCTCCTGCTGCCCTTGGCGGTTAGGTCCGCGTCGCCCGGAGCACAGTGGAGCCGGTCGAGCCCCCAGCGCGGCGAATCCTATCCGTTGCAGGCTATGCTGGCGCGCCGACGGCGGTGCTCGGGGTCGGTTCGGGCAGTTCGAGGGGAGCAGATGACCGTCAGGTTCTCCGTCTTCATTCCGGTCAGAAACGACCGGCGCTGGCTGCCCGGGGCGATCGACAGCGTGCTCCGGCAGACGCACGCCGCCTGGGAGCCGGTCGTGGGCGACAATGCATCGAGCGAGGATCTCGGGGAGATCGTGGGGCGATACGCAGACCCGCCGATTCGCTACCACCGCTGGCCGGTGGCGGTCCCGCCGGCCGACAATTTCAACCGGACGTTGACGCTCTGCAAGTTCGAGTGGCTTCAGATGCTGGTCGGCCGACGACCGTCTTGCGGAGCACTGTCTCGCTCGGCTGGCGGCCCGCATCGAGGAACGGCCCGTACACCACCTCGCATCGCTCTCGCCTTGACCGCATGCCGACGCACCGACGAGCTCGGCAGGCCGGCGGAGATCCGGTACTACCGCTCGAGGCCGGTCAACGTCATCGAAGACGGGCGGTACGATGCGGCCGGGTGGCTGAGGGTGACAGCGAGGTCTGGCTCGCTACCCTGGAACATCGGTTGGCTGGCGCTGAATCGGGACGTCCTGAGCGAGGTGGGTGGGTTCTACCGCGGTGAGATCGGCCTCTGTGCGGACGTGGAGATGGCAACCCGTGCCGCCGCACGATGTTGTCTACATCGCCGAGCCACTCCTTGAGTACACGGTTCGGGACGACTCGATGCGACGCCTTGATTTCGAGCGCGAGTTGGTGGGACGGAACCGTGCCACGTCAATGGGCGCGGCGCTCCTTTCCGCCCTCGCGGTTCATGAGGATCGGCGGGAGGTGTCACAGGCAGAGCGGCGGCACGTGCTCGCACAGGTGGCCCAGACTTACATACAGCGCACCACGCAGCACCGCTGGGTGCCCGGCGGTGCCGGCCGGCGTGGCGCACTCCGTGACTTCCTCGTCGCGCTGCGCTATCGTCCCGCTGCGGCGCTGGCACCTGCCGCCCTTGCCCGAGCCGCGGCTGCGATAGCAGTCCCCGGCCGCCTGATCGATCGCGGCCGCCAGCGGTTCGACGGGTCGGACGGTGACCAGGGATAGAGCGTCGAGTCGCCCCGGGGCGGCAATCCTCCGCCGACGGCTCACTCGCGGAGCCATCGCCTTGGCTTGGCTCGTGGCCGGTTTCCTGCTGCTCCGCATGGCCTACTATGCGCCGATCGGACTCGTGAAGCTGGCGACGGGCGCCGTTGGGGTTGCTGGCTGGATGGCGGCCGGCGGCCTGCTCCTCGGCTCCGGCTTCACGACGCTTCTCCTGGGCACAGCCTGGGCCGGGCTGGGCACTCTCACCGGACTGGTCATGCTGCTTCGCAACCACCAATCGGCGGAGCTTGTCGTCGCCCTGGCGCTCGGCGGGGCTCTGCTCCTGATCGCAGGCGGGCGAAGCCGTCAATGAGCCGGACGGAGGCTGCCGATTCGAGCGACGTCGTCCAGCGCTTCGAAGCCGAGGCTGCATTCTGGCAGGAGATTTTCGGTCGGGCGGACGTCCAGAGCGTGATCCACCAGCGCCGCCTTGGCCTCGCCATCCGCCTCGTCGACCAACTCGGTCTGCCGTCCGGCGCCACGGTGCTCGAGGTCGGTGCGGGGGCCGGCCAGCTGGCAGTCGCCCTGGCCCGCCGGGGCTACCGGGTGTCCGCCTCGGACCCCGCTCCACGGATGCGCGAGCTCATTCGGGCCAACGCAGCAGCGGCCGGAGTCCAGGCGCGCCTCGAAGTGCTGGCGGCAGACGCCAGGGCCCTGCCGTTCGCGGCGAGCCAGTTCGACATGGTGGCCGCCCTGGGGGTCCTGCCCTGGCTCACCGACCCGCGGACCGTAATCGACGAGATGGTGCGGGTCGTCCGGCCGCGCGGGTACCTGATCGTCACCTGCGTGAGCAGGACACCGCTCCCGATGCTGCTGGATCCGCTCCGACACCCGGCCCTGGGGCCGCTGCGGGATCGCGTTCGCCTCGCGGCCGCACGCGCCCGTGGTACCGGATTGGCAAGGCGGCCGCGGCCTCCGACCTGGCTGAGCCCAGCAGGGATGGACGACCTGCTCATCGCGGCCGGCCTGTCGCGGGTCGATGGGGTCGCCTTCGGGTACGGCCCGCTGACCTGGCTTGGCCGGCGCGCCTTTCCTGATCCGGTCGGCGCGAAGCTGGATGCCCGCATCCAGCGCTTTGGGAGCACCCACCCCGGGTTCGCTCGCCGTCTGGCGACCCAGTACATCATCCTGGCCCGCACCCCGGGATCGTGACGGCCGCCGGCCCCGGCCGGCGGCCGTCAAGGATTGTCGACGCGGTCCGCGGCCGAGGACCGACCGACGACACGTCCGGGATCGGCCGCAAGCTCGCGGACCTCGTCCGCGAGATCGGGCAGGAGCTGGTCGAGCCTGCGGGCCACGCAATGCGCAAGCCTGGCCACACAGCTCAGGCGCTCCAACCGGTCGAGCGGAGAGGTCCAGAGCACCCGCAGCATCTGGGCGGCGATCACCGCGTGAGCCAGCGGCGGCGCGGCCGCGGATCCCCGCCAGCCCTCGCTCCCGCCCCGGATGTACGGCGAGCGGCCGGGATGGTCTCGGCTGCGCCAGAGCTCGTCAGGCAGCTCGCGGAACGGGCCAAGCAGCGCCAGTTCCGCAAGCAGCGCCCGATCCGAACCATGGTAAGGAGCGAGCAGATGCGAGCGTCGAAGTGCCTCCGACCGGATAAGGCCATAAAGGATGGGGTGGCCGCGCCGGGTACACATCAGATTGCGCAGCCGCTCGTGCGGCCAGAAGGACGACAGGTCGATCGCGTAGGGCTGTGGACCGATCGGGCGGCCATGCTCGTCGATCTCGACGTACCGGGCTGAGCAGAGCACCAGCTCCGGGTTTGTCTCCAGCGGCTCGAGGCATCGGGCCAGGAAGTCGCGGTCGCAGACATCGTCGGCGGCCAGCCACTTGAAATAGGACCCGCGGGAGAGCCGGAAGGCGCGGTTGAAGTTCGCGGACGGACCCACGTTGGTCGAACGACGGTAGTAACGAACTCGGGGGTCGCGATCCGCGAAGGCCCGGGCGATCCGCGGCGTGTCGTCCGTCGATGCGTTGTCGCAGACGATCAACTCCAGGTGCCCGTGCGACTGGGCGAGCGCGGACTCGATCGCCTCGACGATGAACTGCTGGCCGTTGTAGACCGGCAGGCCGATGCTGATGAGGGGCGGGCCTGCCCCACCCGGTTCGCTCACGCGCCGTCAGTCCATCAGCGGCAGCATGATCTGCGAGCCGTGGGATTCCGGCCGGACAGTCACGGCTTTCAGGTCCCGCAGCGCCTCACAGACAGCCGCTTTCCGCGCCGGGTCGGCGATGACGAGCAGGAACCCGCCCCCTCCCGCACCGCAGATCTTGCCCCCGTACGCCCCGGCGTCGAGGGCTCGCTGGTACCAGTCGTCTATCTGCCCAGAGCTGACCGTGCTGGCGAGCCGGCGCTTGAGCTGCCAGGCGCGATTGAGAAGGTGTCCCACATCGGCAGCGCAACCGTCTGCCCGGCGCAGCAACGACTGGAGCTCGTAGGCCTGTTCGCGCATCGCCTCGAGCTCCTCGAGACGATGGTCAGTGTTGGCCCTCTGCTCGCCCAGTACGGCGCTCGAGTCGCGCTGGTGGCCGGTCCAGAAGAGGAGAATCTGGTCGAAGAGCTCGTTGAGGAGTCGTTCGGGCAGTCGCTGTGGTTCGACGGTCACCCACCCACCGGGCCTGAACGAGAAGAGGTTGAGCCCGCCATAGGCTGCTGCGTACTGGTCCTGCTTGCCGATCGGCTGGCGAAGGAGGTCGATCTCGATGTGGCAGGCCTCTTCCGCCAGCTGGGCAGCCGAGACCCGCTCCCCGCGAAAGGCGTGAAGGGCGTTCAGCAGGCCGACTGCGAAGCTTCCTGACCCGCCCAGCCCGGTTGATGCTGGCAGGTCGCCTACTGTGCTGATGTAGATTGGTGGCTCGATCGCGAGAAAGCGCAGGCACTCTCGGGCGATGTCGTTCTGCACTTCGTCCACCGTCGAGACGGACTCGGTGCGAGAGTAGGTGACCCGGATCCGCTCGTCGAAGACTGGACCGTGCTGCTTGACGGTCACCCAGATGTACTTGTCGATGGCGGTGCTGAGCACGGCTCCGCCGCCACGCTCGTAGAAGACGGCGAGGTCAGTGCCGCCGCCCGCGAAGCTCACCCGCAAGGGCGTCCGTGTGACGATGATGCTCGGCCGCCGAAATCCATTCCCTCTATCCATGGCGCAGGTCCCAGGAGTAGGGGACCGCCTCGCTGTCGTAGGGCAGACGTCCGATCTCATCGGGATCATGCGGCTCGCTGGCGCAGTTGGCGAGGATTACCAGCTTGTCCCCGTAGGCCTTGTAGCCGTTGGCGATGCCAGGTGGGATCTGGACGAGGACGTAGTTGTCTTCGCCCATGAAGACCTCCTGGAGCTGGCCCTTGGTAGGCGACCCATCGCGGAGGTCATACATGACGAGCTTCGCCCGACCCGAGATTACGGCGTTGTTGACCGTCATCGTCCGGTGAACGTGCCAGGCTTTGATGGTGCCGGGCCAGGCGCAAGAGAAGTAGATCTCGCCGAAGCCGACGAAGTGCGGATCCGTCGCCTTGAGCATGTGCATGATCTTGCCGCGCTCGTCGACCACCTGCCGGAGCGGCACGACCTTGACGCCCTCGATCATGCGGCGGCCTCCGGCTTTTCGGCCTGCCAGCGAAGCGAACCATCAACGTGACCGCCGCTGACGAGATGCCGAATCCAGTGGAGGCGGATGAAGCGAGGGTCGGCAAACTCCGCGGCGGTCAGGCCGATCGCCCCGAACGCCCGGTAGAGCTCTCGCGCACCCCGCTCCGGATCCCAGAGGAACTCGAAGGCCGGGAAGGTCCGGGCGAACTTCGAGAAATCCGTTCGATACGTGCGCTGGTCGGCATCTGACTGAGCCAGGACCTCCAAGCGGCAGCCCGGTACGGTGGCAGCCGCGATCTCCGCAAGCCGGATGACCTGCTGGTTGAGTTGCTCGGCGCCAGTATTGAGGGCCTGGCCATGGATGTCCGCCGCGGGCGCCTCCAACACCGCCTGGAAGGCGCGGGCCACGTCGCTGACGTGGACGACGGGGCGCCAGGGCTTGCCGTCGCTGTAGACGACGACGCTCCCGTTCGCCACGGCGGACCCCACCAGGCTGTTGAAGACGGTGTCGAACCGCATCCGGGGCGACAGCCCGTAGACCGTCCCGTTGCGGAGGAAGACCGGCGAGAAGCTGTCGTCGGCGAGGGCAGCGATCGCCTGCTCGGCACGCACCTTGGAGCGCGCGTACTCCGTCTGTGGGTCCAGCGGCGAGGTTTCGTCGACGACCTCCGCCTCGGCCAGGCCGTACATGATGCAGGAGGAGGAGAAGAGGAACCGTCGGACCCCGGCCTCGCGAGCCAGTTCCGCGAGCCGGACCGAGGCTCGATCGTTGATCTCGGCCGTCCACTCCCCGTTGAGGTTGCCGATCGGGTCATTGCTGAGCGCAGCCAGGTGGATCACGGCGTCGAAACCGCGGACGTCGTCCAGGGTGAGGTCCCTGATGTCGCGGCGGATCGTGGGGATCGACCGCTCGTCGGGCACGAGCGTGCAGTCTCGATAGTACCCGGTGTCGAGCCCGACCACGTCGTAGCCCGCCGCGGCGAGCCGCGGCGCCAGGACGGACCCAATGTAGCCTTCGTTGCCGGTGATGAGCACGCGGCGGGTTCCACGCATCTAACCCCTCCCTATCCTTGAAGCGTCAGTGACGCCGGCCCATCGGGCGGCCTCCCGGCCCTCAACGGGCGACCCGAGGCGGGCGCCGAGGAGATCCGGCAGCGCCTCCGCGAGGCCATCCTCCGGAGACACGAGCCGGAACGGGCAACCCGCTGCCTCTGCAGCCTGTCCGTCCCGGTCGTCATCCCCGATGAAGAGGGTTCGGCTCAGGTCGAGCGCGAAGTCGCGCTGGGCCTGGAAGAGCAGCCCCGGCTTCGGCTTCCGGCAAGCGCAGCCCGCGTCCCAATCGTGGGGGCAGTCGTAGAAGCGCTCGATCCGACCGCCGGCGGCCACCGCCTCAGCCGCCATCCGCTCCTCGATCGCCCGGAGGTCCGCTTCGGTCATGGCGCCCCGGGCGACGCCGGCTTGGTTCGACACGACCAGCAAGCGGTATCCAGCTCGGGCAAGCAGCCGCATCCCGTCGAGTGCTCCCGGCAGCCACTCCAGCGCGTCCGGATGCCGGACGTAGTCGGCGCGCGGCGGGCGGCGGTTCAGCACGCCGTCCCGGTCGAGGATGAGCGTCGGCGTGCGCGTCAAGAATGCCTCGGTGCTCGGCAGCCGCTCAAGCGAGCCCACGCTGTAGTACCGGTGCTCGGTCAGGTAGGCTGCCAGTCGCCGCTCGGCCACCAGGCGCGGATAAAGTCCCTCCTCGATCAGGACGTCATGGGCGGGGAGGAGGTCGAGGAGGCCGCGCTCCAGGATGGCATAGCCAATCTCGACGCCCTCGAGGCCATCCTGCTGTCGCGTTCGGTCGAACGCGATCACCAGGCCGTCGGCATCCACGGCGATGTTGTGGCCGCGGGACCAGCCGTCCAGGTTCCGGTAGACCGTAACCATGGCCGGCAGCCCGGTGGCCTCGTAGCGACGCCACATCCGCGCGAGGTTCATGGGCCAGTAGTTGTCGCAGTAGAGGAGGAGGAAGCGCGAGTCCAACTGGTTTCGGGCGGCGACTACCCGGGCCCCGGTGAGCGCTTCAGGGGGAGTGATTCCGTAGTCGATCCGGAGCCCCCACCGGCGGCCGTCGCCGAAGTGACGCTGGATCACCTCCGGCAGGTAGCCCAGGAGCAGCAGCACGCGCTCGATTCCCTGGTCGGCGAGCATCTCGACGAGGTACTCGAGGAATGGCCGCCCGTTGAATTCGACCATGGGCTTGGGGCGGTCGTCGGTCAGCGGGCGCAGACGGGTGCCCCGGCCTCCGGCCAGGATCACGGCTTGGCGGACTGGCGCCGATTCGACCATGCCCTACGGCGGCGAGACCGCCCGATCCTCGATCAGGCAGGTCGTCACGATGTCGCAGGCCACGCTGTGGACGCTCTCGACGTGTCCGTAGGCACCCTTCGGCGTTGAGACCCAGAGCACCTCATCGAGCTGATCCTTGAGCACTCCACCGTCGAAGCCCAGGAAACCGATCGTGACCAGACCATGATCCCGGCCGAACTCGACCGCGCGGACGAGGTTGGGTGAGTTGCCGCTCGCGGAGATCACCGCGAGCACGTCCCCCTTTCGGGCAAGATTTTCGAGCTGGCCCGCGAAGACGCGGTCATATCCTTCGTCATTGGCCAGGGCCGTCAGCCACGCGACGCTGTCCGCCAAGCCGATGACGCGAAATGGGGTCCGGCCTGATCGCCTGGTTGCCTTCGCCAGATCGTTGACCCAGTGCGTGGCGGTCGCGGCACTCCCGCCGTTCCCAGCCACGAAGACGGTGGCACCGGCGTCTCTGGCACACCGCAGCCGGTCGAGGATGCGCTCCAGCGCGCCGATATCGAGGACGGCCAGCAACTCCTGTAGCGACGCCAGGTAACCCTCGGCGATCGCCCGGAACGGCGCCGGCTCGGACGCTTCCATGGACCGCACTCAGGAGCGAGCCGCCGCGGCCTCCCAGGCCGCGCCGCGGTCGCCCTGACCGGACGTGATCTGGTCGCGGATCCAGGCGTAGGTGCGCTCCATGCCATCTTCGAGACGGGTGGAGGGCTGCCAACCAAGGCGGGCCTGGATGAGGGTGTTGTCGCTGTTCCGGCCCCGGACGCCCTTCGGTGCATCGAGGACGTAGTGACGGCGAAGCTTGACGCCTGCGATCCGCTCGACGATGTCGACGAGCTGATTGATCGTCACGAGCTCGCTGCTGCCCAGGTTGATCGGGTCCTCGATATCGCTCGCCATGATGAGCCGGATCCCGGCGATGCAATCGTCGACGTACATGAAGCTGCGCGTCTGCTGGCCGTCTCCCCAGATCTCGATCTCGTCGGTGCCCGAAAGCTTGGCCTCGATGACCTTCCGGCAGATCGCTGCGGGCGCCTTCTCTCGGCCTCCGTCCCAGGTGCCATGCGGTCCGTATACGTTGTGGAACCGGGCGACTCGCGTGGTGAGCCCGAAATCCTCGCGAAAGTGACGGCACATCCGCTCACTGAAGAGTTTCTCCCAGCCGTAGCCATCCTCCGGCATTGCCGGGTAGGCGTCCGCCTCGCGCAGCGCAACGACGTCGGTGCTGGTCTGCTTGTCAGCCGCATAGACGCAGGCCGACGAGGAGAAGAAGTATCGCTGAGCGCCGCTCTCTCTGGCCGCCAGGAGAAGATGCGTGTTGATCAGGACCGAAAGCATGCAGTTCGCCTTGTGGCTCTCGATGTAGCCCATCCCGCCCATGTCGGCGGCCAGGTTGAAGACCACATCGGCATCGGCGAGCGCCTGATCTGCGGCCTCCCGCCGACTCAAATCAAGTTGTTGATTCTCAGCCTCCGGGAAACGCTGATACCAGTCATCCAGCGGCTTGATGTCCACCGCCCGGACGCGTACGTGGCCGCCCCGCAGCAAATCGGCCACGAGGTGGCCGCCGATGAAACCGCCAGCCCCGGCGACAACGATCTGGTCGGTCACGCCCATCAGGTCCCTCCCCATACGACTCGAAACCAGCGCCTATCTGCGGCGCTTGCGAACAGCGGCGGCCGCCTCCGAGATGATCCTGGCGGACGGAACGGAAGCGTTCGATGCACCCGAGGAGGCCGGGCCCGCGGCCGCGGCCTGGGCGACGGACTCCGCGTAGTAGCCCATCGCGGAGGCGCCCTCGTCCCAGGAAACCTGGTTCAAGACCACGCCGAGGATCTTGGCGTTGGCGTTCGCCAGCACATCGCGGCCGCGGCGGGCCGTTCCGCGCCTGACGCGTCCGGCCTGGACGACGAGCAGCGCGCCGTCTACCCGCGATGCCAGGATGGCTGCGTCGGTGACCACCTGCAACGGAGGGCTGTCGATGACGAGGAGATCGGCCTCGCCCTTCAGCTGGTCCATCAGCCGCTCCATCCGCTGGGAGTTGAGCAGCTCCGCCGGATTCGGCGGCAGCGGACCGGTGGTCAGGACCCGCAGGAGAGGCTCCTGGGTGGGGCGGAGCACTTCCCCGACGGCCAGTTCGTCGTCCCGCAGCAGGCTCGTCAGGCCCGAGGCGTTGGCGATACCGAACGGGCGGTGGATGCCCGGTCGGCGCAGGTCGGCGTCCACCAGAAGAACGTTGCGTCCTGCCTGCGCGAACATCACTGCGAGGTTCGTTGCCACCACGGTCTTGCCCTCGCCCGCGGTGCTGCTCGTCACCAGAAGGCGCCTGATGGGGGCGTCGACGGAGGCGAAATCGATGTTGGTCCGCAGCGTCCTGAGGGACTCCGCGACGACCGAGTGGGGGGCGTGGACCGAGACCAGGAGTCCGGCGTTACCCTCTCTTGCCGTCCTGAGGCGGCCGATCTGGCCGAGCGTTGGCAACCCGAGCGTCGCCTCTACGTCCTCGGGCGTGTGCATCGTGTCGTCCAGAGCGTTTCGACCGAAGGCCACGGCCACCATGAGCAGAAGACCCAGGGCGGCCGCCAGAGCCGTGTAGAGCAGCGGGCGCGGCGACGAAGGGCTTGTCGGCGCGATCGCCGGCTCGATGTCGCTCAGCAGGTTCGGAGCCGCACTCGAGGAGAATCCGAGCAACGTTGCGTACGTCTGACGGAGCGCCACGAGCCGAGCCTGCAGGAGCTCCAGCTGCTGCTCTTGGGCCGCGGTGCGGTTCTGGATCCCGATCAGGCCCTGGATCTGAGCCTGGGTCGATTCGATGTCCTGCTGGGTGGCCCGCAAGTTGTCGTCGACGAACTGCAGGACGCTCGCCTGCCGACCCTGGATCGCCGGGGATTCCGCGATGACCTGGGCCGCCAGCGTGTTCGCGATGGCGGCCGCCCGGTTCGGGTCCCCGTCGTTGGCCGTGATCTGGATGAGCGTACTGTTTGGGGGCGCATCGGCCGACACGTGCTTGGCCAAGTCCTCGGGCGTCGTCTTCAACCCGAGATGGTCGATCACCTTCTGGAGCAACGGCCGGGTCGTCGCGACCTGCGCGTAGGTCTGCGAGAGCTGCTGAGATGCGAGCAACTGGTTGTAGTCCGGGCTGATGGCGGAAAGCGACTGGCCGACGAGAAGCGTGGCCTGGGCCTGAAAGACCTTGGGCAGGATCGAACTGATCGCGAAGGCCGCGGTCGCCGCGACGACCGTTCCCGCCACGATCATCAGGAGGTGTCGACGCAGGACCGTCAGTTGGCCACGCAGGTCCATGAATGCCTCGGGTTATCGGCCGCCCGCACTTGGAGCGGCAGAACGTTCGGGGTTGTGGGCCGAACGAACAGCGACTCCATACCCTGCAGCCACTCCATCGCTGTCCACGCCTGTGGGCGCCGAAACCCCAGCACAGAGTACCGCGTCGGGGCCAGCCGTTCGTACTACCGATCAGGGACCGTTGTCCCCCGGCACCGCTACCTGAGCGTCCCTGGCCGGGGGCGGCGGCGCTCACCCGCTACGCCATGTGTCGTAGTGACAGGTGGGACGTGACGGTCCAGAATCGTCTCCGATTCCAGGCGAGCCCGGCTGATTGCAGCCGGGCCATCCCTCGATACGGAGCGATCGGATGGGCGTCCCCATCATCGTCATAACTCTGGTGGTGGCCTTCAATCTCGGGTTCGTCTGCGGCGCTACGTGGCTGAGCGTCGCCCGGTCGCGGCGACAGGATCACCGAGCTGGACCGCTGGCGCCGCCGGCGACGATGCACGGGCGATAGTGGCGTACACCGCGCCGCGCTGAACCAGGCCCCGGGCGAGCGATGGGTGTCGGCGGCAGACAGTCGTCGACATTGGGACCCCTGATCGGTTGACGGCCGCCAAGGTGAGTCCCGGGACCGAGGGTGCTGAGGTTTGGCCAGCCGACAGAGGGGGCGGAGTCCGGCAGCGCCCCTCTACCATCATCACGTGCGCGTTGTCTACTACACCCACCCCGCGTTCCTGGAACCGGCTCTCAGCCTCGTCCGCGAGCTCGCCGATCAGGTGGAGTTGCACCTGCTCCTCGAGGTCGCCCCCTCGGCCTGGCGGTCGGCTGCGTTCGACCTCGCACCGCTGCGTCTGGCGCCCGGCCTGGTCCCGGCCGACCCCGTGCTCGCCCCCGCGTTTCCGGCCGAAGCCCGCGCGTACTGGCGGCACGCCGCAACATTCAATCTCGTCGTCCACGGCTCGCGGGGCAGCTTCCGGCCCGGCAGCCTTGCGGTAGGCCGCGACGTCCTCCGATATATCCGTCGCGTCGGGCCCGATATCGTCCATGTCGACGACACCGACGTCTCGCCGCGGCTGGCCCTCGTCGCGCCAGGCCTCGGCCGCCCGCCCCTCGTCCTCAACATCCACGATCCGGTGCCGCACCCAGGTGAGCATGGCTGGCGCAAGGACCTGGCCAGGCGACTCCTCTACCCGCGCGCCAGCCGCTTCGTAGTGTTTGCGGACCGCTTCCGGAAGCCATTCGCAAACCGGGTTGGGATCCCCCTCGAGCGGGTCCGAGCCATTCGGCTCGCTCCTTACGACATTCTCCGTGCCTGGGCGCAGGTGCCCGAGGCTCAGGAGGATCGATTGATCCTGCTGGTCGGGCGCCTCGCTCCCTACAAGGGTCTCGACATCCTGGCCGCTGCCGCCCGGTTGGCGGCCGAGCGGGTCCCCGGTCTTCGAGTCGTGGCCGCCGGTCGACCGGTCCGGGGGTATCGGCCCCCGCCCGCCGCCTCCCTGAGCCGCGGTGGGCGTATTGAGTTCCGAGACGGCTATCTGTCGAACGAGGAACTGGTCCGGCTCATTCGGCGCGCGTCGGTCGTTGTCTGCCCCTATCTCGACGCCACGCAGAGCGGTGTGGTGCTCACCGCCTTCGGCCTTGGCCGGACGGTCATCGCCACCACCGCGGGCGGCCTTTCCGAGTACGTCCTTCCCGGCGTGAACGGCGCGCTGGTGGCGCCCGGGGACGTGGCCGGCCTCAGCAACGCCATCGTCGCGTTGTTGCTGGACCCGGCTGAGCGTCGCCGCCTTGAGGCCGGCGTCCGCGAGCGCCCCGGGCAGGCCAACTGGGCGGGCGCAGCTCGCCAGCTGCTCGACGTCTACGCTCAGCTAGCCCCATCTTCCGCACTTCGCGGCTCTGATCGCGCCTGACTGTCCTCTGGCCGGCCCGTTGGACGGCCATCCATGCACGAGAGCAGGTCCAACGCCGCACGGACTGCATCCCCACGGCTGCCGACGTTCGGACAACCCAGAGCCGCTTGAGAGGCGCGGCACAGGGACGTCAGGTGCCTGCTCCGTTTAGCCTGGGCGGAGGCGCGGACGAGTGTGTGCCTGCGTGAGTGCGGAAGACGGGGGCGGACAGCCCCGCGGGGTCACGAGTGGAGCCAGGCCGCCACGTGCCGAGCGGCATCGAGACAAAGTCGTCGTTCGATCCGCGTGGCGTCGAGTCCGAAGTAGGCAAGAGCGTAGACGGCGAGGGCCAGACCTCCGGCCGCGATCAGAGCCGGCAGAGACGCCAGGTCGAACGACCGATCCAGGAAGGCCAGCAGGAGGGCTGACAGCGCGGCCGGGGCCAGCCCGGGCACGAGAACCTCGCGCACCAGGTCGCCAGCCTGGATCCTGAGTTCGCGGACCGCCAGCGGGATGACGAAGGCCGCCGCCTCGATGCCGGTGGGGACCAGCGTGCCGAGGGCAACCCCCCGCAGTCCGATCGTCTGGACGAGCAGCATCGAGAGGATCAGGTTGGCAAGGCCCGAGCCCAGGGCGATCGCCGCGACGGGCCGGTGTCGGGCCATCCCTTGGAGGATGTAACCGGTCGGCCAGAGACTGGTGTCCACGATCGTGGCAATCGTCAGGATAGCGACCAGATCAGTGGCGCCCGCGTAGCTCGCACCGACCCAGAGGCGCAGGATCGGGCCGGCGAGCATGAGCAGGACGATGCCCGCCGCCATCAGGCTGGCCAGGGTAACCCTGGTCGCGAAGAGGTAGAGCGCGCGGAGTCCAACCCGGCCGTCGTCGAGGGCAGACAGCTCCGACGCCACCGGCAGAAGGACGCCGGAGAACGCTTGGGCCGGCACGGTCGCCAATCCGGCAAGCCGCTGGGCGAGGCTGTAGGGGGTCAGTGAACCGATCGCTAGAAAGGCGCCGATGACCAGGCCGTCGGTTTGGAACTGGAGGCGACCGGCGAGCTGGACGACGAAGACCGGGGCGCTAAAGGCGAGAAGGTGCCGGGCCACCGCTGGATCCGGGCGATGCCAGCCGATGCCGAGCTCGGGCGCAACGCGCCGGCAGATCCACAGCGCCACGAGCTGGCTTGCCAGCGTGACGATGACGTTAGTGGTGACCAGAGCGCCCAGGCCGCCACCCGCCGCCAGAACCGCCACGTTCGCCGCGAGCGCCGCAAGGGCACCACCGCCGGCGAGCAGATTCGACAGGCCGAAGCGCTGGAGCCCCCGGAGAACTGCCGTCGTGGGTGAGAAGGCCAGCCCGATCGCGACGGAGAGTGCCATCAGGAAGGTCAGCCAGACGACCGCCGGACGCTGATCGGGGGCGACGTGGAAGACGTCCCCGGCCAATGGGGCCATGACAGCTCCGAGCAGACAGGTGGCCAAGCCGAGTCCGGCGTAGAGCCAGAGCGCGCTGGCGACCGTTCGCCGGACGGCTTGTTCCTGCCCCCGGGCTGCCTGCTCCGCGACGAACTTGGTGACAGCAGAACCGATCCCGAAGTCCAGCAGCCAGCCGTAGCCGGCGACGGCTCCGAGGAGGACCCACAATCCGTAGTCCGACGGCCCAAGCACCGCAAGCACGAAAGGGGTCACGAGGAATGAGCCGATCATCGGGATAAGCCGACCGGCCAGGTTGCTGCCGGTGTTTCGGGCCATCCTGGCCGGCAGCATCGACTCGAGGATGGGGTCCGTCGCCAACTCCCGGGCTGTCGCCTCACGATCCATGAGGCCTGCCGGGATAGGTGAGCCGCACGGGCGCGGGGCCGCCAGCAGCCAGGAGCCCGTGGCGGAGGCCGCTCCCGGCCGCAACGAGCATTCGTGCCTCGGACCCGGCCGCATGCCAGCGCCCGCGCCAGACGGCCGCGATCAGCATCCTTGTGCGCTCTGCGAGCCAGACTCCAAGGAAGACAGGCGCGGTGGTGTCGCCCTCACGGAGCCAGAGGCCGGCCGCCGCTCCCATCCCGAAGCCGTAGCGTCGGCGGGAGCCCTGGAAAGTCCGGTCGTCCTGCCGCTCGTGGAAGACAACGGCCTTCGGCTCGTATCGGATGGTCGCCCCCGCTCGCAGGAGCCGCCGGATGAGGTCGATGTCCTCGGCAGCCTCGGCCGCGGTGCCGGGTCCGAGTCGCTCGTCCCAGCCACCCACGCTCTCGAGCCATTCTCGACGGATCGCGATGCTGCCACCCGTGCCAGCCCGCCACGGCAAGACCGCTCCCTTGTGGTCGGCTCCACGCCGACTGTCTCTCGTCGCAACCGCGTGGCGATGGGGCGCCGGTGGACCGAGCGGCAGGACGCGGCCGGTGGCAGCCGCCGGGTGCCCGGGGCGCTCGAGTGCCGCCAGCAGCTCGCCCAGCCAGCGGCGGTCCGGCAGGCAGTCGTCGTCGGTGAAGACGATGGTCGGCTGGCGGGCCCGTCTCGCTCCAGCGTTGCGTGCCATGGCCGCGCCCCGCTTGGAGAGAGCCATTCGGACGACCGGCAGGCCCATCCGGGCCCGCTCGTCGACGACGGCTTGCGTTCCACCGCTCGGGCTCTGATCGGCCACGATGACCTCACGAGGGATCGCCTCTCCTGCGAACAGGCCGTCCAGGCACCGAGCCAGGGACGCTGGACGATCGACGGTCGCGACCACCACGGATGCGTCGAGGAGGCCTTTCATCGTCAGCGGAGCCGATCGAGCCAGCGGCGGATGGCGAACCGCCTCATCCAGCGAGCGTCGCCGGTCTGGAGTACGAGCGCGAACTTGAGCAGGGAGTCGGTGCCTCGGACGACGATTCGCTGGAGTTGCAGGTCCGGCTGCGCTGCGGCATTGACCGCAGGCCGGCTGGCAAGCCCTGCCGTGAAGCCGGCGCGCCCAACGGCCGCCGTGATCTCGGGGGTGACCTCGCCGAACGGGTAGGCAAAGGCGGTCACCGGGTGGCCCAACTCGTGTTCCAGGTCCTCGCGCGAACCGCCGATCTCGTCGTCCATGTCAGAGGCCGACAGGTCCGCGAGGCGCCGGTGGTTCCGCGAGTGGGCGCCGAATTCCATCCCGTTTCGATCCAGCTCGCGGATCTCGTCCCAGTCGAGCAGCGGACGGCCGGTCTGGGCACCGCGCCTATCCCAGGTGTTGGTCCCACCCACTTGGCGGCTGACCAGGAAGACAGTCGCCGGCACGCCGGAGCGGCGCAGGATCGGCAGGGCTTGGGGCAGGTCGGCGTAGCCGTCGTCGATCGTGACGACGACCGCCCGCGGTGGAGGAAGCCGATGCTGGCGACGATGGGCGAGATACTCGTCCAGCCCGATGAAGGAGTAGCCCTGCCGCCGGAGCCACGCCAGCTGGGCTTCGAGCTGCTGGAGCGGGAGGACCCAAGCGCTGGGCGGTTCCCCACGCTCGCCGAATCCGTGGTAAGCGATGATCGCCGTGCCACTCGTCAGCCGCTGCCAAGTCTCCCGACTCTCGACCACCGACTTGACCCCGCACCAGTAGGCAGCCCGGCGGACGAAGCCATACCAGCCGCGGTGCCAGCGGCTCCGCCCGAGGACAGGATCGAGTGCGGTCATCGCTGTGAAGGCGGCACGTGGCGCGGCCAGGGCAACGCGGCGCAACGCTCGCTCGACGGGCCGCGCTTGACTGTAGGCCCCGATCGGCATCGTTGACAGCATCGCCGGGTGGCGGTGCAGCAGCAACAGCCCCGCCCGCCCTGAGGCCCTGGCTTCGGCGACGTATGCCCCGAACCCCTTGTCGAACCGCTGGTAGCCCCGCGCCAGGGGAAGATAGACGAACCGGAGGCCGAGCTCCTGGAGTCGGAAGCCGAGCTCCACGTCCTCGCTGTGCGCCAGATCCTCGCCGAAGCCGCCGCAGGCGCGGAACGCATCGCGTGCGACGGAAAGGTTCCCGGAGTAGCAGTCCATGTACGTCGGGCGACCGCTGCCGGCGGCCAGCCTGCTGTAGTGCTCCCGCCACCACTGACGCATTGTCCCGCCGAGCGGTCCCGCGGTCAGGAGGGGCGCGAGCTCGAGCCGGCCCAGGCCCACGATGCCTCCCGACGCTGCGTGGGCAGCCAAGTGGGCCGAGATAAGTCCGTCGGCCGCCACCACATCATCGTCGAGGAACAGGAGGATGCGGCCAGCTGCGGCCTGTGCCCCCCGGTTGCGGGCGACGCCAGGTCCAGCGTGCTCCTGACGAATGAGTCGCGCGACGGGCAAAGACGCCGCGACGAGAGGGCCAACGTCGTGCTGCGATCCGTCATCGACAACGAGGACCTCGACGGTTCCGCCGGCGGGCAGCTGCCGGGCGAGCGACCGCAGGCTTGGCCCGAGACGCCCGGGTCGGCCCCGCGTGGGGACAACCACGCTCAGTTCGACCATGGCCACCGCGCCTCCCCGAACGCGAACAGCCGGGCTGGCTCGCCCGCGAGCGCCGTCACATACCGGGCGTAGCGGTTCCCGAGGCGTGATTCGGGCGACGGATCGCCCACCGCACGCAGGCGTTCGACACGGTCCAGCGCCTGCTCGGTGAAGGCCCAGAGGATGAGGAGGCCGGCCAGGCGCCGGTCGATCCCGAGCTCTGCGAAGAACCACTGCACGGCGTCCCGCGCCGCAGTGATGCGCCGATCCGAGCCTTTGGGCTTCACGAGGAGCTCAAGAACGTCGGCCAGCTCGGTAGCCGAGTCCCGACGGCTGCGCCGCGCCGCATGAAGCCAGTGCGTAACGAAGTAGAACAGGTCGATGCCGACGGGTCCCAGACGCGCGCTCTCCCAGTCGACCACGGCCAGATCGCTTCCGTCCTGCAGCACGTTCCAGGGCCCGAAGTCCGCGTGTTGCCAGGCCGTGGGCAGGCGCAATCCCAGGACCGATTGCGCCTGGTCCCTGGCCGTCGCCAGGAGCCGTGACTCGGCGGGCATCGGGCCCAGCGTAGCCGCGTAGCGGTCCAGCAACCGTCCGAACTCGGCCGCACGGTTGGCATCCCAGGCGAGGGGCTTCTGAGCTGTCGCGAGATCGAATCGGGCCAGCCAGCCGACAGCGTGGCGAAGAGTGGCCTCATCCTCGGCAGGACTGCGGCCCCAGGCTCCAATCGTGCCGGCCAACATCCGTCCGCGCGCGTAGCCTTCCACCGTCACGGTCAGGCCTCCCCAGCTCCGGCAGGCGAGCGGTGCTGGCAACGAGCGGGCGAGCTGCGGATCGAGCCGATCGCGAAGCTGGCCGAGGACCTTCTGCTCACGCTCGGCCCACGGTCGAAGTGCCTCCAGCCGCAGAACCTTGACCACTGCGAGTGGCACCCGGCCGCCAGCGGAGAAGACGACGAAGGAGAGCCGACTCCAGCTCCCCTCACCTCCGGTCAACAGCACGGCCCACAGCTGGCGGCCGCGCAGCGGAACTGGCAGATCGCTGAGGCCGAACACTGAGATCGGTGGCGTTCCGGACCCCTCCACAATGGCCGTCACTGCCAGCGTCGGGGCGACCCAACCCATCGTCCAGGACCCGCGGCGCGCAAGAGCGGCAAGCCCGACGCGGAGCAGGTGACGCTTGGCCGATTGCGCACTGAGCTGCCCGGCGACGTACCAGTTGAGCGCGGCAGGGCACTCCAGCGGTAGGTACATCTGGCAGCGGTGGAAGCCGGGCTTCGCCCAGTACACTCCGAGCGGGCGCAGGCCCGCACTCGCGACCCGCCGTCGGAGTGTCGGCGGCAGGACACCCCGCCAGGGGCGCCGACGCCGGTCGATCTCAAGGTAGACGGCAGCGCCGGGCCGCAGGTGGCGCCGAAGGTCGCCGAGGCGAACGCGCGCCCCGGCCAGCACAGCAACTGCGTCGAACGCCAAGCCATCGCCAAGACGAACGCTGACTCGGTCAGCGATGGGTGCCGCACGCGCGGCATCCGCCAGGCCCGGCGATCCGCCGAGGAGGAGAAGGTGGTCGTACGTGCCGGATGGAGGGCTGGGGAGCAGGAATCTCCAGTCCAGGCTGCGCAGGATCGACGGGGCCACGTGCACGGATCGGGCGTTCGTGTCCAGGGCGATAGGCTCAGGCTCGCGGAGGCTCCGCACCGACCCTGAGGATGACGCAGAGCCAGAGCCCCGTCCAGCCCAATCGGTCTTTCCAGCCCCGCCGAGTGCCGCACGTGGCGGGTCGTCCCGGGTTTCTTCCAACCCTTACCCTTACCCCTTACCCTCTGGGTGGAACGTCTCCAGCCCGATCCCGGGCGTCGCGACCGTTCAGGGAGGGACGGGGGCCTTGCGCTTCGTTCACTACTACCCGCGAGCGATCTCGGATCTCTCTGGGGTCACGGCGGCGCTCTGGTCGTGGGCTGCGGCGCTCGCGAGGGTCGGGCACGACGTGGTGGTCCTGCACGCCGGTGGCACTCGGCGGGTTGAGCCCCCAGTGACCCCGGGGCTCAGCGAGATCGCGATCGCTCACGCTGGCCATGGACGCACGACATGGGCTCCCATCGCGCTCGAGCGGTACCTTCGACCGGACGACGTCGTCGTGCTCCACGAGGGGTGGGTGCTCAGCAACCTGGTGGCGGCGCGGGCCGCCTCCAGGGCGGGGGTACGGTACGTCATCGTGCCCCACGGAGCCTACGAGCCGGGCGTGCGACGCCGACTCAAGCCTATTGTCCTGGTCCGCGCGGGGCTGGAGCGCCAGGTCCTGGAGCGAGCGTTCGCCGTCCACGTCTTCTTCGACTCCGAGGTCGACACGATCCGTCGCCTGGCGCCGCGGGCCAGGTGCATGGTTGCCCCCACCGGCTTCGATGTTCCAAACGCACGATGGTCGGGCGACGGTGACTACCTGGCCTGGCTGGGCCGGTACGACCTCACCCACAAGGGCGTTGACCTGCTCCTGGCAGCGCTCGCCACCCTCCCAGCGGCTGCTCGGCCGCACGTCGTGCTCCGGGGCTACGACTTCCGACGGGGCTTGCGGGAGGCGCGCGGGCTGGTCGCAGGACTGGACCTTGCGCCCTGGGTCACGGCTGCCGGCGAGGTTTCCGGAGCGGATAAGGTGGCCTTCCTGACGAAGGCGCGGGGATACGTTCACCCGTCGCGGTGGGAGAGTCACAGCATCGCCCTGCTGGAGAGCCTCGCGCTCGGCGTGCCGACCCTCGCCTCATCCACGATGCACATCGCCCCCGAGCTTATGCGTGCAAGAGCGGCCATCGTGGTTCAGCCAGTTGTGCCTGAGATCGCCGCCGGCTTCGCCCGCCTGAGCGCGGCCGGACCGGCGCTGGGTCAGCGTGGTCGAGACTTCATCGCCGAGCGCTTCAGCTGGGAGCGGGCACTCGCCCAGTTCGCTGAGGGGCTGGATCGACTCTCGGCCCCCTGACCCGCTCGCGTCCGCGCCGAGCCTTGTCGCGCTACTTACCGCGCGAGACGTCCTCGTGGGCCCGGTAGCGGGCACAGGTCGAGTACTCGCCGTAGCAATAAGCCGCCTGGTGATCGGCGGCGATCGGCTCGGCGCTGGCCGTTGCGTGGCAGCGGTGCGCGGCATGCGGGAGCTCGAAGTGGGTCATCGGGTCGTCTTTCAGCCCGAGCAGCGGGCAGACGTCGCTGGGTGTCGCCCTGGCTCGTCCTGCTAGCGTGTCTGGACCGGCCGCGGCGCGGCTTGATCCGGCGGCCTTGGCACGGCTGCGCGGAGCCACGGCGTCGCCAGCGGGGGGCCGACGCTCCCTGGCGCTCGTGGCTGGAGTTGGCTGAACGGCCCCAGGCCGCGGGTGGCGAGCCCGGGCGCCGCGGTCGTAACTTGCGGGCTCCGGGTGTTCGGAGGTTGCCGCCGGGCGTTCGACAGTGGGCTGTGCTCCAGCGGACGATGCGCCGCCGCGTTTCGGGGCCCGATCGGGCGACATCACGTTCGCTCCAGAGGTCGGCGTCTCTGAGCTCCCCGGATGTGAGCCAGCGGCCGCCGGCCCCCCACGGGTCGGCCGCGTTGGCGGCTGCGGCTCGTCTCTGGGTTGTGGCGATTTCGAAGGCAGGTCGGCAACCGCCGCCGGGCGTGAACGCCGTCTCGCTGAGCCGTCAAGGTCCGCCGGGGTCGCGACGACGGCAACCGCAACCGCAGATCCGGGCGTCGCCGCAGACCGGCGGATCGGCTGGTGCGCCTTGCGCCCGGGCCTGGACCCGGAGCCGCCCTCGGGCAAGTCCCCAGGACGCGACCTGCCCGGGCGGTCGCCCCCTGCACCGCCCTCGGCCGTCAGGAAGGCGGCCATGACGGGGACCCGCCGGCTTACGGGCGGTTGGGGCGCGGGCACGCTCCGCCGTGCGCGTCCGCGCCTCGTTTGAGCGGCCTCCGCTGCTTTCTCCGCCAGCGCGACCGTCGACGCTGCTGCCGCCGGCGCGGAGATCCGCTGGCGGTGTGCCCGGTGGCTGTCCGGAGGGGTGGCTGTGGCCGTGGGCGGTCCCGGAGCTTCCGGCTCGGCTGGCGGTGCTACGGGTGACGGCCCGGCTGCCGAGGCGATCGGGGCGGGCCTGACAGAGCGGCATTTGTAGCAGCGCCCGGCGCTGGCTCGGTTCACCGACTTGCACTTCTCGCAAACCCAGCCCGTCTCCGGCTCCGAGGTCAGCATTGATTCCGGCACTCGACGGTCCGGATGGCGAGTCCATCGATAGAGGAGCCACATGCTGGTCGGGCCGACGAGCAGGCCGTAGAAGACGATGACGCGCATGAGCTCCGGGTTGATGTCAATCATCGTGGCAATCTGAACGCCCGCCTCTGTCTTGTCCCGCCGCGCCAGCCGGACGCCGATTGTCGTCGTGGCCTGATGCCGGAGTCGCCCCAGCCATTATCGCCGAGCTGCTGCTTCGCACCTTCCCGGTGCATTCCCGCACCTCCTGGAGAGCAAGCCGCCGGATACCGATTTGGCTGGGTCGGGTGGCCCGATGGGACGAAGCTCTTCGCCCGCCAACCGACCAAGACCACACCTTACCCCGTCTGGTCATCTCCGCCTCGGACTCGCACCGGCAGTACCAATGCATCTCTCGCGTCGCGCCGCAGACTCTGGCAGGGTAGGTCCCGTCCTCCGGGGTCCTGGACGGCTACCCCGGGCCTTGCGTTCGGCGGTCCACCACATGTGTGGCCGCCAGCGTTCGGGTGGCGACGTCTGCAGGGAGCCAGCAGTGCGCAACATCCGAATCGCCGATCCTCGCGGCGCCGGTCCCGGGGCCCGGCGCTTGACGTCACGGAGTCCGGCTTCGCGAGTCAGCGAC
>JAJYJR010000523.1 GCA_021789355.1 Chloroflexota bacterium
CCTGGGGGAGCGGCTGGACCCGCTCCTGGACCCTCCCCTCCACGGTCGCCATCAGCAAGGCCCGTGCCCGCCTGGGCCGCGCGCCGCTCGCCGAGCTCTTCGCGCGGGCCTGCCGGCCCCTGGCCACCCCGGCCACACCGGGCGCCTTCTACCGGGGCCTGCGCCTCGTCAGCCTCGATGGCACCACGCTCGATGTGGCGGACACCCCCGATCACGCGGCCCACTTCGGCCGGCCGGGCTCGGGGCGCGGGGAGCGCAGCGCCTTCCCCCAGCTGCGGATCGTGGCCCTCGCCGAGTGCGCCACGCACGCCATGTTCGCCGTGGCCATGGGGCCCTGCACCAGTGGTGAGCCGACCTACGCCAAGACCCTGGTGGGGGCGCTCGGGCCGGGCATGCTGTGCCTCGCCGATCGGGGCTTCACCGCGTATCCGTTGTGGAGCGCGGCCGCCGCCACAGGCGCCGAGCTCCTCTGGCGGGCCAAGGGCAACGCGCTGCTGCCGGTGCTGGCGCGCCATCCCGACGGCTCGTATGCGTCCGAGCTCGTGGCCGCCGACGATCGCCATCGCGAGCACCCGCTCCCGGTCCGGGTGGTGGAGTACGGGCTCGATGATCCGGGGCGCCCCGCATCCGAGGAGACCCGCTATCGCCTCCTCACCACGCTCCTCGATCCGGCGGCCGCCCCGGCGCCTGAGCTCGCCGCCCTGTATGCCGAGCGCCCGGAGATCGAGTCCGCGCTCGACGAGCTCAAGACCCACCAGCGGGGGCCACGCCTGGTGCTGCGCTCGCGCACGGTGGAGGGCGTCTACCAGGAGGCCTGGGGGTTCTGCTGCGTGCACTACGCGCTGCGGGCGCTCCTGGCGGCCGCCGCCGACGACGACCACCTCGATCCCGACCGGCTCTCCTTCACACGAGCCCTCCACGCCGCCCGGCGCAGCGTGCGCCAGGGGTCGTCCGGGGGCGTCGGACTGGCGCGTGCCGTGCGACGGGCCATCGGCGAGATCCTGGCCTGCCTGCTCCCGCCCCGCCGCCTGCGCGCGGCGGCCCGGGTGGTGAAGCGCAAGATGTCGAAGTTCGGCGTCAAGCGCGCCGTTCACCGGGGCTGGCCCTGCCCGACCCTCTCACCGGCCGATGCGGTCCGGGTGCTCGCTCCACCCTAAGTTACTGGTATTGGGGCTAGCCAACGCTTGAGACCTCGCGCCGCCTGGCTGCTGGCCGTCGCGCTGCTGGTCGCGGCGTGTGACGGCGGACGCGCGGCGCCCACTGCTACCACCACCCCGTCCGAGACCCCGTCCCCCGTCGCCGCGGCACCGAGCCCTGGCTTGGGTCGCGGGTCCGCGGAGACGTTGCCCCAGTCCGTGCCGCCGCCAGCGGACCCGGTCGCCCTCGCCGAGCGTCTGCGCGGCGCCACCCCCACGCCGGTGACGCCCGCGCCGGTCGGGGGGCGGCAGGCGGGCGAGCAGGCACAGTTCTTCCTCCTGCTCGCGGAGCCGCCATCCGTGGAGCCGGTCCGCGCGCAGCTCCGAGCCGTGTCGGAACACGCCTATCTCTACACGACCACGTTGTCTGGATGGAGCGATCAGGAGGCGCGGTCGGCCCTCGACATCTTCGAGTCCGACGTCTATCCCACCGTTGCCCGCTGGTGGGGTCCACCGCTGGCGGGCCCGGATGGAGACCCGCACGTGACCATCCTGGTCGCGCCGCTCAACGGGGTGGGTGGCTACGTAACGGGCACCGACTATCTGCCACGATCGATCGACCGCTACTCCAACGAGCGGTCGATGCTCTATCTCGAGTCGTCGGTACGCCCGGCGTCGCGGTCGCAGTGGGCGGGGCTTGCGGCCCACGAGCTCCAGCACCTGGTGCACTACGCTCGCAACCCGCACGCGGACGCCTGGTTCAACGAGGGCATGTCGGAAGTGGCGCGTTCGGTCGTGCAGACGGCCGGCGTGTTGCCGTGGACGCCCGTTTCGCTGCCCGATGTCCAGCTCAATGATTTCTCCGTCGAGCAGGATGGCGAAACCCACTACGCCGCCGCGGCGGCGTTCTTGCTCTACGCCCTGTCGCGTCTCGGTGGGTTGGGCACCGTGAGGCCGCTGCTGGACCAGAAGCTGCCGGGCGTGGACGCGCTGGCGCGGCCGCTCGCCGAGCGCTCCTCCGGGAAGTTCGACGACCTGTTCGCCGATTGGCTGGTGGCGAACGTGACCGGCGAGCTGCGCCCGTCGGACGGCGCTCGCGCGACCGGCCCGGCCGAGCGCTCACCCTCGCTGGCGTTCGGCGCGAGTGAGTCCGGGCAGGTTCATCAGCTCGGCTGGAAGACGTACCTCATCTCGGACCCGCGGCCCGGGGAGACGGTGGCCCTCAGCGGTTCTCCCGAGGTGCAGCTCGTGCCGACGTCAGCGCACTCGGGCAACGGTTTCTGGTTCAGCGGCCGGGGTGACGGCATGGACGCCACGCTGACCCGCTCGCTCGATCTGCGCACCGTCAGCGGCCCCGTCACCCTCGACTTCTGGGCCTGGTACCAGCTCGAGAAGGACTGGGACTGCGCCTACGTCGAGGTGTCGGACGACGGCGGCCGGCGCCGACGACACCTGACGTCGGCCGGGTCTCCCACGACCACATGCTCGGGTCCGCTTGCCGAGGCGCGTCACGAGGCGTTGGCGCGCGCAGGTGGGCGGATGTCCAAGCGAGCCGACGCCACGCCGTGACGTCGGCCGAGGGCGCCGCGAGGACGCCCACCGTTCGACAGTCGCCGGGAGCTAACATCAGACGCCCTCTCAGGGCGTGGCTCGGCGGTCAGCGAGGAACTGCCTCGACGATTCCGATCGGCGCGGGCAACGGTTTGGCGGACGTGAGCTCGAATCCGGCCCGTGCGAGCAGGGTCCTGAACTCCTCCTCCGTGCGCTCGCGTCCTCCGAGCGCCACCATCATGTGCAGATCGAACCACTTCGAAGGGTGAGGATCGTTGCCCGGTGTCATCACCGCGTCAGCGATGACGAGCTTGCCGTGGGTGGGGATCGCGGCCCGGCACCGCTCGAGGATCAGGAGCGCCTTGTCGTCGGGCCAGTCGTGCAACACGTTCTTCAAGATGTAGACGTCGCCGCCGGCGGGGATCGATCCGAAGATGCTGCCCGACATCACCTGAGTGCGATTGTCGAGGCCCTGGGAGGCCAGGTAGCGCCGGGCGCTGTCTGCGACGGCAGGGAGGTCGAAGAGGATCCCTCGCGCGGCGGGGTTCCGGGCGAGGATGGCCGCCAGCAGCGTGCCTTCCCCTCCGCCGACATCCACGATGGTCGTGAACGGGCTGAAGTCGTAGGCATCGACGACCAGCCGAATGTTTCCGGCGCCCAGGGCGGTCATCGCCCGGTTGAACCGTTCCCCCACGTCGGGGTGCTGCTCGAAGTAGCCCCAGACATCGGTGCCGTTGGCGGCCGCGAACGACGGCTCGCCTGTTCGTAGCACCGACATCAGCTGTGTCCAGGCCAGGACGTTCCCGTCGTGGACTGCGTAGATGACGTAGTCACGCGCTGACATCGGCGCGTCGCTGCGCAGCGCTTCCGACAGTGGTGTGTTCTGGAATCGGCCCGTCTCGTCTTGGCGGAAGATGCCGCGGCTGGCGAGCCCACGCAGCAAGCGCAGCAGCGAACGCGCGTCCGTGGACGTTGAAGTCGCCAGCTCCTCGGCCGTCTTCGGAGCCTGTGCCACCAGGTCGGCGATCCCGAGCTCGGCAGCGGTCTGCAACGCCTTGGCAACCATGAAGCCTTGGACCAGTTGCATCAGCACAACCTGGGCTGGCGGGGTCGGTGGTTGATCGAGAACCATCAGCGTCCTCCATCCTGATTTCGATTCGGGCATGTGGGCTGGTCCTCCAATCTGCGGTTCCGTGTTCGGCCTTCTCCTCACGTGTGCAGGGTCGCCGTCAGGCTGCTGGGTCCCGTGCCGTCGCTGAGGCAGGCGCACGGATGAGCGCGATGGCGGCGGCACACGGCTACCCCTCGTAGTGCATGAGCACCATGGCCACGAGGATGAGCAGGAAGGCCGCCAGCTGGATCAGCGTGTAGCGCCGCACCTGCCCGATGAGCCGCGCCTGTTCCTCGGGCGTGGTGGCGCCAGGGATCCGCGCCACGGCCGGGGTCAGGACCCATTCGCCGAAGGCGAACAGCCCGACCGCCAGCAGCAGCGAGGCCAGCCAGGTGAGCCCGTAGGCCGTGCCGACCAGGGCCGAGGGGCTCTGCACCGGGCCGAAGACGGTGCCCCGCAGCGCCCCGAGCACGATCGTGGCGACGGCCGCCCGCGGCTCGAGTCGTGCGGCGATCGGCCCGATCCGCTGCCCGAGCTCGCGCTGGCCGGCCGGCGACATCGCCATCACCGCCGGCATCAGGACGAAGTCGGTGAAGAGCGTCGAGCCGAACCAGAAGATGGCGAACAGGATGTGGAGCCACTGGACGCTCGCCTCGAGCCAGACCATCGTCCTCTCCTCCCTCGCTGCGGATCCCCATGGCCGGGACACACGGTCCTCGGCGGGATGGGTCCCACCGTCACCGTCAGGCCGATCGCCGCTCGGCCGAGGATCCTCGATCAGTTGGCCGGGGTCACGCGGATGAGCGTCGACTCTCCCGGCTCGAAGGGATCGGGGATGACGATCGGCGTGCCGGTCACGGGCAGCAGGAGGCCCAGGTCGCTCAGGCAGAACGACGGCGGGAATCC
>JAJYJR010000524.1 GCA_021789355.1 Chloroflexota bacterium
GATCTAGCAGGGCTGGGCGGCCTTGTCCAAGATGGCCGACACGTCCCCGCTGCGGGCGGGGTCGACCGCGGTGGTGCGGGCGGCGGACCCCGGTCCGGGGGTGAACAGGTCGAGGAGCCGAGCGGCCCTGGCGGTGGGTCGGCCGTTGCGGCGATGGACGGCGGCTCGGTGCAGGGCAGCCAGGCGCCGCCCGGTGACCGGTCGGGCGAGGATCTGCACGCAGGCGCGGTCCCCCTCGCCGGCACCGGAGAGGGCGCCGAGGAGCGGGCGGAGCGGGTCGACCCGATGATCGGTCTTGAGCGGGTAGTGCTCGGGCATCGCCAGGCGCAGCTCGCCGCCGGTGGCGACCCCCGGGCCCGACAGCGGCGCGCTGTCCTCGGTCGTCTCGGTGCGCGCCCCCGGCCAGGCCGCCTCGATCGCCCGCTCCACCAGTCCCTCTGGGACCGAGCCGGGCACCCAGAGCCCGATGCGAAGGCCGTGGGGTCCCGAGGTGATCTCGAACCCGAGGTGGGGTTGACCGCCGAGGAGTCGCCGCCAGGCTGGACGGAGCAGGGCCACCAGGTTTGACCACAACGTGGTCGCCCCTTCGGGATCGACCTCGGGTGGGGCGAGGATGCGCACGAGGCGTGCCCCCTCCGCCATGCGGGCGGCCTGGCGGCGTCGCAACACCGCGAGGGCCACAGCGACGGTGAGGACCGCGCCGAAGACCGGTGGTCCGAGGTGGGCGCCGGCCGTTGCCAGCACATGGGCGATGTGGTGGAGCAGCCGGCTGGTTTCTGTGCCGGGGTGGAGGACGTAGTGGGCGAGGGGACCCTTCGGGGTGGGAACACCGGGCGTTGGCGCTGGGGTAGTGAGTGGTGGCATCAGGCTCCTGTCGTCGGGGGTGGACTCGTCGTTGGGAGTGGACTCGTTGTCGGGGGTGGGCCTGGCGGTCCTGCGGCGTCAGTGCTGGAGAAATCCACAGGTCGATCCACAGGTCGGTTCACAGGTCGGGTTCGCTCCCGGCCAGCTCGGCGGGGTCCGAGGTGCACCAGTCGTGCTCGCTCGAGCTGGACAGCGCGGCGAACGCCACGCGGTCAGGGCCGCAGGAAAGCAGCCCTTCGCCGCGTTTCGCGCCGAGGAGGTACGCCCGCTCGCCCTCGGAGAGCCGGAACGCCTCGGCCAGGGCGTCGATGGCCTGGGGGGCTTGGCGGAGCAGGATCTGGGTGGCGGCGTTGGCCACGACGGCTTGGCCGAGGGGGCTGCCCAACAGGTCGGCGGCGTCTTGGGTGACCACGGTGAGCCCGCACCAGTGCTTGCGGGCCGACTTGGCCATCCGGAAGAGGAACCGCGCGCCTTCGGGGTCGCGCATCAACAGCCACGCCTCGTCGACGATCACCAGCCGGCGGCGTCGCACCGCGGGGTTGGCGACGCGGCGCCAGATGTTGTTGAGGGTGAGCAACGTGCCCGCCGCTTTGAGCTCGTCGGGCAGGTCCCGGAGAGAGAACACCACCAGGTGCCCGTCGGGGCGTTGGGTGGTCGGCCCGTCGAAGAGCCCCCGATGGGTACCGGTCACGAACGGGGCCAGGCGGGCGGCCAACATTTGGGCCTGGTCATCGGCTGCGCCGTCCAGCGCGGCGGTGAGGTTGGCGAGGAGGGGGGCCGGTCGGGCGTGGGTGCGGGGATCATTGGTGATCCCGACCTGCTCGTAGGCAGCGAGGATGGCCCGGTCCAGCACCGGCTTGGCGGCAGGGCCGACCGGCTCGCCCAGCAGCACGGCGACGAGGGTGTGGACGAACAGGGCCTGGCGGACGAGCGGCTCGGGCCCGGGGGTGAGGTCAAAGGGGTTGACCCGCACGCCGGGGGCGCCGAGATGGACGTAGGCGCCGCCCACCTCTTTGGCCAGGCGGGCGTACTCGTCTTCGGGGTCGACGACCGCCACCTCGATCCCCCGGTAGAGGGACCGCAGCGCCTCGAGCTTGGCCAGGTACGACTTGCCGGCACCGCTACGGGCCAGGATGACCGAGTTGTAGTTGTCTTGCGCGAAGCGGTCCCAGCACACGAGACCTGCCCCTTTGGCCGCGGTGCCGTAGAGGACACCGGTGGTGGTCGACAGCTCGCCGGAGGCGAAGGGGTAGGCGGCCGACAGTGCCGCGGTATCGAAGCTGCGCCGGACCGTGAGCGCGTCGACACCGAGCGGCAGGGTCGTAGCCCAGCCCTGGAGGCTGCGCCAGGTGGCCGGCTGGGTGTCGAGCAGGAGCGACGAGCACAGGGCGCGTACCGCTGTGCACTCGGCGTCGAGTGCCTGCTCGCTCGGTGCGTGGACGGTGACGGCGAGGCCGACCCGGAAGAGCTTCTGTTCGCCGCGGGCGAGACCGGCGGCGAGGTCCCGGGCGTCTTCGGCTGCCACCTCGACCTCGGGGTCCGCCAGTCGTCCCTTGGCCGCATCGGCGCGGCGTCCGGACTCCAGCCGTGCCAGTTGGCGGCGCAGCCGGTCAGCCGCGACAGCCGCCGGCACCGGTTCGATGTGGAGGGCGACGTCGAGGCGGCCAGGGTGGGTGGCCAAGGGTTCGAGCCAGCCGAGGCCGACCTCGCGGGGGTAGCCGGTGATCGAAACGGTCCGGCACCACTCGTCGCCCAGTCGCAGCGCACGGGCGCGCACCTCGATGGCATCGGGACCGAAGGGTGCTGGCGGTTGCTCGGCCGCGCCGGGAAGCACGCGGCCCCACCGATGACGGCGGGCCAGATGACGGTGTGGCTGTTGACGTCGGCGCAGGCTCATGGCACACCTCCGGTGATCACCTCGTCGGGTGCGGCGGTCCCGGGCGGGCGGGGCGGGCTGGGCGGGTCGAGCGCTCGGGAGATGCACGCCGTGGCGGCCGGGCCATCCAAGACGGTGAGGGCCACACCGGCTGCGGCGAGGGCGCCGGTGGCCTCGACTGCCCGCCGCCGCAGGTGCTCTGCGGCCGGGTCGCCGCCGGCACGGTCGTTGGCGGCGCGGTCGCCGCCGGCATGGTCGTTGGCGGCACGGTCCCCGGCCGGTTGGCGCAGCACCACCAGTACCTCCCGGCGCAGCAGGGTGCGGGAGGCGGCGAGCTCGGTCAGGAAACGGGCGTGGTCCCGGGCCGCCGCCTCCAGGCCCGGGTGGGCCAAGCCGGGAGCCGCGTCGAGGAGGCCGTCGATCAGGACGGTGAGCTCGACCGGCTCGGCTCGCACCACCAGCTGGGCGGGCTCGGCGAGCGAGTTCAACCATCGGGCGAAGCCGGCGACGAGGGCCTCCTGTTCGACCGGCGTGCGCAGCGAGAAGGTGACCGAGCTGGCTCTACAGAGCACCGCCCGGCCGTCGGGGCCGAGGTCGATGGTCCCGTCACCGTCGATTCCCCCGAGCGGGAGACGGAGGGGAGCAGGCAGCGGACCCGAACCTGCGGCCACCCACGTCGGGGGTGCCGGCACGCCCTCGGGTGCAACCACCAGTCGCCGGGGCGAACGCAGCTGGCGCCAGGCGGCGACGATGAACCGGTCGGCCGATTGGCCTTCGACCCGGCCGATAGCCAGCAGGGTGGCGGTGGCGCCGATCGGGCAGGCGAGCGCCAGGAAGACCGCCGCTGGCACCACGTGGCGGGTGGCGGTATAGGTTGCCCACAGCACCACGCCGGCCACGCCCAAGATGGCGAGCTGGCGGGCGGTCAGGTTGGCCACCAGGCGGTCGGGGCGCTCGACGTCGGCGGGGATGCGCACCCGGGAGTGGTCCCGGTCCCCTCCCCGCTCGACCGGGGTCACAGCCCGACCCCGGCGGCAAGGGCCTTGATGCCCTTGTAGACGATGACGTCGCGCACCAGCCGTCCGGTGCCACCGCTGCGGCGGGAGCCGGAGAACACCATGTGGCCGACCCAGGTGGGGATCTTGACCAGCACCCAGCACAGACAGGCCGACACCAGGAGATCGACCAGCCCGCCGGTCGAGGCGATCCCGAGGTTGGCGGGACCGCCGGAGGCGAGAAAGATCCACAGTGCGGTGATGAGCACGAGGGACTGGGCGACCTGGATCAACAGGGTGCCGGCAAACGCCCGCCACCACAATCTGGCCAGTCCCTCGGTCTGGGGTAGGGCGTGGCAGACCAAGGCGAGTGGCGCGGCGACGACGAGCAGGATGACGAGGGCGAGGCGGATGACGTAGGTGGCGACGAGCACCACGGCCAGCACCGCGACCACCGCGCCGATGAGGACCAAGAAGATGCCGCCTGAGGCGAGGGAGCCCAGCACGAGCTGGCGGAGCACGACTGCGGCTTGGGTGGGGTCGACGCCTTGGCCGAGGAGGGACTCCGAGATCGAGTCGGCGGTCGAGATGGCCAGGCCTGCCACCCCGAGGCTGGCGTTCACCGCGATGGCCGCCACCACGATCCGAGGCAGGACGTCCTTGATGGCGGTGCGGGTCTGGAGGGTCTCATGGCTCATGACGATGGCCCCGCCGACGAGGACGAAGAGCACCAAGAAGGCGTCGGCCATGCCCGCCGTCATGCGCCACAGCTGGCCGACCCGGCTCTGGGCGGTGACGTTCGGCGTTGCGAGCAGGGTGTGGCCCATGACGGTCAGTACCGGGTCGAGCGCGCTGGTGACGACGTCGCGGAACCAGGAGTCGATGGCCGCCTCGATGTGGCCGGTGATGTCGAACAGCCCCGGCGAGGGCTGGCTGCCGCCCGACACCTGCCCGCCGCTGCCCGATGC
>JAJYJR010000023.1 GCA_021789355.1 Chloroflexota bacterium
CGGCCACCGGCGGCATGAGTCCGTGGAGAGCCGGATGCGACGAGAGCCGCACGTCCGGTTCGGAGGGCGGGTCGAGGAGACGGACCGGCTGAAAGGCCGACACCGCGCCTCGACCCGACCCCTACACCTACCTGCCGACGTGGGCGGGCGTCCTGTACCTGGCCGCGATCGTCGACGTCTTCAGCCGGGCCGTCGTCGGCTGGGCGATGGCGGCCACGATGCGGGCCGAGCTCGTCCTGGCCGCCCTCGACATGGCGATCGAACGCCGGCAGCCCGAGCCAGGGCTCATCTATCACTCTGATCACGGCAGCCGGGCAGTACACGAGCCTCGCCTTCGGCCGACGGTTGCGGGAGGCGGGGATCCTGCCGTCCATGGGCAGCGTCGGCGATTGCTTCGATAACGCCATGGCCGAGAGCTTCTTCGCGAGTCTGGAGACCGAGCTGATCGACCGGAGCGTCTGGCGGACCCACGACGAGGCCCGTCTGGCGGTCTTCGACTACATCGAGGTCTTCTACAACCGGGTCCGCCTGCACTCCGCTCTCGACTACCTCTCACCCGCCGAGTTCGAGAGGAGGTACCGTCTGAGCCAGACAACCGCTGCCTAACCGTGACCGTCCACGGAACAGTGAAGATCGTGGTGGGCGTCCGCCGGGAGCCTGACCTGCCACGAAACTGACCCGTCGCGGTGTCATTCCTGGGACCCGTCGGCTCGCTCCGGACGCCCGACCGTCGGAGGGGAAGACGGCCGGTTCAGATCGCCACTTCCCGCGCCGCCGTCGCTACAGCCTGCGCAACGCCAAGCGCCTGTCGGTGGTCCTCGCGCTCGCCCGCGCGGAGCTCGCCAACCAGACCGACCCCGTGCGCTACGCCCGGATCGTGAAGGAGCAGCTCGCGGCGCTGCCGGCGCAGTTCCACGTCGCCTGGGGCGCGCTCCGAGACCCCGAGGACCGACTCTGCTCGATCGCCGCCCTCCTCATCGGGGCGCGCGACCGTGCGCGGCGGAACACCGCGGCCTACATGGCCGACGCGAAGACGCGCTCGGTGCTGCGCCTGCTCGACGGAGAGAACGCGGAGCGAGCCAGGGCGGGGTTGCCGCCCCTCGTGGCCACCATCAGGCCCGGCCGGCTGACGCTCTCGATCGACGTGGCTGGGCTCACGCTCGCCGACTTTCCCTCGCGCCTGCTCGACTGGGACCGGAAGGGCAACCCTGGCGTGGATCCGCTGACGTTATCGGCGGGCTCGAGCTACCAGGCGCACTGGCACTGCCACCGCTGCGGGCACGCCTGGACCGCGCCGGTGAACCAACGCACCGCACCAAGCGCTTCACCCGCTGTCAGCGCTGCCACACCGAGCGGGCTGACGGCCTGAACTCGCTCGCCGCAGTCCATCCGGAGCTCGTCGCCGAGTGGGACGCCGCTGCCAACGCGCCGCTGCGCCCTGAGCGGATCAGGGCGACCTACGACAAGACCGTGGTCTGGCGCTGTCCGGACGACCCCGAGCATCCCGCCTATCGGATGTCACCGTTCGCGCGGGCGAAGGTCGAGGTCGGCTGCCCGATCTGCCGGAAGCGTCGGCGGGCCGAAGAGCGCCGCGAACGCAGGCGAGCCGCATAGGGGCGGCGCCGTCGGCCATCAGTTCGAGGGCGAGACGGCGAGCGCGGCCACCAGGCGATCCATGAAGCTCCGGTCGGTGACGCGGGATGGATCGCTCGTGCGCACAAGGAGCGCAAGGTTAGAGACACGCAGCCAACGGCACTCGAACCCGCCGGGCGGGTTGTCGATGACGAGCGGCGGCCCGGAGAGCGCAGCACGGGTGCCATCGCCGATCGAGAGGGCGCGCGCCAGGGCGTCCGGGGACGGTGCGATCTCGACCAGGGAGACGCTCGGCACGTCCGCGGGCAGGGGACGCACGAGATAGTCGCGCGTGGCGGGCAGAATCGGCCCGCAGTCCGCGATCGGTGCTCCGCCGATCGGATCGAGGGCGACGTCGGGCACGACGGAGCGAAGGTCGGTCGTGACGTGCGCGAGGTCGAACGGATGCGGTGCCGTCGCCGCGTCACCGGTCCAGAGGACAGCATCGACGACCATCGCCTGAGCACATGCGCTCGCCTAGTCGCCGCACTCAGCCGCGCGGGGATCGTGGACATGGACGCGTAGGATTGCCGGGCCGCTCTCGAGCCTGCTCGTATCGACGAAGTGGAACGTGAGCTCGCCCGCCGCGACGAGGTTCCCTTGTGCGTCGCCGGCGAGATCGCTGAACGCCGGCTGTCCACAGGAGAAGAGCCAGGGCGAGCTGCCGGTCGCCGGCATTGCCGGACAGAAGATCAGCAACCCTGGCACGTTCGTCACCCAGCCGCCCACGAGAAACGCGGTGCTGTCGGTGGTCGCTCGGGCATGGTCCAGGGCTGCCGCGCCGCGCAGCACCGGCTGACCGTCGAGGAACCGAGACAGCCCGTCCCCATACCGCGCTGGGGTGGCCGTCGGGGAGATCGGTGACGTGCTGGCCGGGACTGCTCCCGTCGGTGCGGCACACACCGCGATCCCCAGGACCGCGCTCAGCAGCAGGACCGAGAGGATCGATTTCACACGCCGCGATCTCATGTCGCCCGGACGCATCTCGAACCTGACCGGTTCCGCAGAACCCGCTCTCTGACGACGGCGTTCACGGAGAGCGCCCATCGTCCCTCTACCCGACCGCGTCGCTCACCCTCCGCTGATTGGCTGCCGCGTCAAGTCCGGCATTTGCCAACCGGCTATGCCGCAATGGGTTCACGCCGGACCTTGACAACGGCCCTTCTTCATGGAGAGAGGCGACCCACCCGCTACGCCGCGAACGGCCTCGAGCGCCAGCAACGGGGGCCTGCCTGGCCGCACGCCCCTGAGCCACCGGGGCACCAGGCCGATGCACACCGATGCGTAGCGTGCGCACCGTCGCTCTCGCTCCGCTGCCGACGGATGAATACCGGCCTGCCGAGGACCCAGCCGGTCAGCCGTCGCGCGGACTTACCAACCGTCCTTGCCGCGGAAGGAGTTTGGCGTGGCAGAATCGCTGGCCGACGACAAAGGAGTTTGGCATAACTTGACAAGGCCTCGAGCTAATCACTAGGATGACGTGACCCCCGACGCGACGCGGGGTGAAGTTAGCGCTATTGAGACACGAGCACGAGGTCACCTCGGTCGTGCCAGGCGGCATTGAGCCTCAGTCTCCGAACCGCTACCCCTCTCCCGCCGTCGGTTCCTGTCCGGTCTCGCCGGTTTAGGTAGGGGGGAGGCCAGAGGGGCAGGGGCGAGTGGTCAGCCTGAGGAACGACCCATCGCTTCATCCCGTGCTCGTCGCCGCGTCCGGCGTGATCTTCGATGTCGACGGCGTCTTGCTCGATGCGCCGCATTCGGATGCGTGGAGGCTCGCTGCAGCGGCGCTGTGCAGCAGGGCCGGTCTGCCGCCATTGCCCAGCGGGAGGGCGTGGGGGTTGCTGTACGCCACGCGCATTGCGGGACGTCCGCGTGCCGACGGTGCACGCGCCCTCCTCTGGCACCTTGGGATCGCCGATCGAAGCGGCACGATGGCCCGTGAGCTTGCGGCCACGAAGAATGGCTTATTCCTGCAGCTCGTAGGCGAGGGCCGAGTTCGGCGCTACGAGGACGCTTGGGCACTCGCGTCTGCATGCCACGCTCACGGGATGAAATGCGTCCTCGCCTCCTCATCACGGAACGCAGGCATCCTGCTCTCACTGCTGACGCCGTCCGAGGCCGCCCTATTCGATGCGGACGTTTCCGCGTCGACGGTCCGTGGAAAGCCCGCCCCGGACCTGTTCTTGGCCGCCGCGCAGAGCATCGGATTGCCACCAAGTAAGTGTCTTGTGATCGAGGATGCACCCTCGGGCATTGCCGCCGCCCGGGCCGCGCACATGGCGGTCATCGCGGTGGATCGCTTCGGCTTTCCGGACGTCCTTCTCGCCAGCGGGCCAGATCTGTGCGTGGCGTCGCTGTTCTCGGCGGCGGAACTCGTCTACGAACGAGCTGATGTAAGCGAACGAGGGAGGGGACTGGGTTGCAATCGTTGAGGGATCGAGCTACGGGATCACTCGCGGGGGGTGTCGCCGCAGGCTGGAATCACTTCGGCAGTGATGGCCCGACGTACATCGCTAGGGCGGCGGGATGCACCGTCCGCGACGTAGACGGGACGAGCCTTGTCGACTACGTGATGGGCTGGGGATCCCTAATCCTCGGGCACAACCCGCCTGCCGTTGCTGAGGCGCTTCGTCGCGCCGTCGAGGAGGGCTTTGGCTTCGAGTACGAGGCGCCCGCGACCGTCGAACTCGCAGAGGCGATCTGTAGCACTGTGCCCTCCGCCGAGCTTGTCCGCCTCGCCAATTCCGGCCTCGAGGCCACTCTCTACGCCATCCGTCTGGCGCGCGCCGCCACCGGCCGCACGAAAGTGCTCAAATTCGAGGGGCACTTCCACGGGCTGCACGACGGGCTGCTGTGGGATACGGATACCGCACCGCGTTTCGGGGAGGTCCTTCCGGGCGGGATCATCGACTCGGTGCCCGGCTCCTCCGGGATCCCGGCCGTCCTCCGAGACACTGTCGTGACCGTGCCCTACAACGACTGTGGTGCGCTATCGGTCGCGATCGAGCGATACGGCTCCGATCTAGCGGCGGTCATCCTTGAGCCGATCTCGCTCAACGTCGGCTGCATCGCTCCTGACCCCGGCTACCTCGAGTTCGTCCGCGAGATCACCAGGACGCATGGGATCGTCCTCATCTTCGACGAGGTCCTGACGGGCTACCGGGTCGCCCTCGGCGGAGCCCAGGCGTTGACCGGTGTCATGCCCGACCTCACGTGCCTCAGCAAGGCGATGAGCGGCGGGCTTCCGGTCGCTGCCGTTGCAGGCCAGGCCGACCTCATGCAGCAGCTGACACCCGCCGGCCAGTGCGAAATGAGCGGGACGAACACGGGTCGGCATTTTGCGGTTCTCGGTGCGCTCGCAGTCATTCGCGAGCTTAAGAAGCACGGCACGTACGACCGACTCGACAGCCTCAACCGACTTCTCGTTGATGGGTTGCGCGAAGTCCTCGCGAGACGTGGCGTCCCTGCGTTTGTCGACGGCTATGGCGGTCGGGTCGGGATCTACATCGGGTCGGAGGAGCGCCCGCGGAACATCAGGGATGTTGCCCGAACGTGGGACTGCGAGTTCCACATGCGGTGTTACCAGGCGATGCGACCGCACGCATTCGGCTTCATGCTGCCGCTCCGGTGCGCGCCCGAGGCCGTCACAGTTTCGCTCGCGCACTTCGACGACGACGTGCTTCGGACGCTGGACGACTTCGATCGGGTTCTGAGCCGCCTCCCGTACGTCGCGAAACGAGCGGAGTAGCCAGCGATGGGAGAGATCATTGTCGTCACTGGTGGCGCCGGGTACGTCGGAGGACGGCTCGTCCCGCGCCTTCTCCGCGAGGGCTACTCGGTCCGAGTCGTCGACAACCTCACGTACGGACGCGACGGCCTCGCGCGATGGTCCGACCACCCCGCGTTGACAATCCACCGTGCCGATATCCGCGACACGGATGCGATGCGAACGGCGATGTGCGGCGCCAGCGCTGTGATTCACCTTGCCGCGATCGCCAACGATCCCAGCGCAGAGCTCGACCCGCAGATCACCGTCGAGGTCAACTATGAAGCTTCTGTCCAACTTGCCGCGATCGCGGCGAGGGCGCACGTTCGCCGGTTCGTCTACGCGTCCTCTGCGAGTGTGTATGGCATAGTCCGTGGCCGGCCGTCGCAGGAAGACGACGAGAAGCATCCCGTCTCAGTGTACGGCGAGACGAAGCTGCAGGCCGAGAGTGCGATCCTCAACATGTCGTCGTCCTCGTGTACGACCACGAGTCTCCGCTGCGCGACGCTCTGCGGGTACTCGCCGAGACAGCGGCTTGACCTCACCATGAACATCCTGACGTACGACGCGTGGCGCCTCTCGGAGATCACAGTCCTGGGCGGGGCCCAGATCCGCCCGCAACTGCACGTTGACGATGCTGCGCGTGCCTACATCGCGCTCTTGACAGCCCCCGCCACGGCGGTCGCAGGCCTTCCCTTCAACCTCTGCCGCCTGAATCTGAGCGTGGCCGACGCCGCCGAGGTGGTCCGTCGGACCCTGCCATGGCCGATATCCGTTTGCGTCCAGCCGACGAATGATCCCCGGTCGTATGCGCTGGCCGCCAGTCGCATTCGGCGTGCCATCGGCTTCAAGCCGCGATATCCCATCGCCGCTGCCGTCCTCGAGCTTGCACAGGCGCTCTTGCGAGGCGAGATTCCCGATCCCGAGTCTCCAATTCACCGTAATGTCGCATGGCTCCGCGAGATGGTAGAGGCGGTCCCGGCATGAGCAGCGTGGACGGAACGATCAGCGCCGCGGGAGACGTCGTGCCCACCGTGGACCTGGCAGGTGCGAATCTCCCTCTCCGGATCGACCTCCACGAAGCGCTCGACGCGGTGCTCTCGAGCGGCCAGTTCATCCTTGGGCCCTTCGTCGAGCGTTTCGAGGAGACGGTGTCGGCGTACTTAGGGGTGCGGCACGCGGTCGGCGTCGGATCGGGCGCGGATGCCCTCGAGCTGTCGCTTCGAGCGCTCTCCATTGGGCCAGGAGATGAAGTCATCACCGTTGCCAACTCGTTCGTCGCAACCGCAGCCGCGATCGCTGCCGTCGGGGCGACTCCCGTCTTCGTGGACGTCGACGACGACGAGAACGTCGACGTGCAGGCGGCGGAAGCAGCCATCACGCCGAAGACGGCCGCACTGCTTCCCGTGCATCTCCGAGGCAGGCCTGCCCGAATGGACCGACTGTGCGACGTGGCGCGCGCACACGGTCTCGCCGTTGTCGAGGATGCGGCGCAGGCGATGGGCGCCCTCCTCGATGGCCGAGCGGCGGGGACATTTGGCGACCTCGGGTGCTTCAGCCTCCATCCACTGAAGGTCCTCTCGGCATGTGGCGACGGGGGCGTTGTCGTCACCGACGACGACGAACTCGCTGCGAGGGTTCGTCTGCTCCGGAATCATGGCCTGCAGTCACGCGACGTGTGCGTTGTCTGGGGTCGGAACTCACGCCTCGACGCCCTCCAGGCGGCGTTCCTCTCGGTGAAGCTTCGTTATCTCCCGGAGGCTATCCGGGCTCGACGTGGTATCGCAGCCGACTACATCCGGGCGTTTGCCGAGCTGCCCGTATCGCTGCCCCTAGAGCGCGAGGACGAGTACCACACTTATTCCGCGTTCGTTGTTCAGGTCGGCGACCGCGATGCGATCCGCCGGGAACTCCTCGATCGAGGCGTGCAAGCAGCCATCCACTACCCGACCCCCATCCACCTGCAGCCTGCCGCGCGCGGGATCGTCCTGCCGACCGGCGGGCTGCCGCGCACAGAGGAGCAGGCGTCGCGCATCCTGTCGCTGCCAATCTTCGCGGCGATGAGTGGGGAGTCAACGCGACGAGTTATCGATGCCTTCGTGGCGTCACTCGCGAGCCGAGGGCAAATCACAGAGACAAGTGCAACGGTCGCGGCGGCACGGCAGGGGATGCGCGGATGATCGATGACACATGTCGAGACCGCAAGGTCCGGAGCCTGGGCGAGCTCGCGACGGAAATGGCAGGATTCCGGGCGCGGGGCCAGACGATCGTGCTTTGTCACGGCTGCTTCGACATCCTCCACATCGGCCATTACCGTCACCTGCGTGCCGCGCGCGTCTATGGCGACAAGCTCGTAGTGAGCGTCACTGCCGACGAGCATGTCGGAAAGGGTCTTGGTCGTCCCGTGTTCCCTCTCGAGCTACGAATGGAGTTGGTAGCCGCCCTCGCGATTGTCGACTTCGTCGTCCCGAGCTTCGCGCCCGACAGCCGTGCGATCCTCGCGACGCTTCTGCCCGACATCTACTGCAAGGGCGCCGAATACGAGCGGTCACCAATGGATGAGCGACTCGCGTCGGAGGTGGCGGCGCTTCAATCCTATGGCGGCAGGCTCGTCTTCACGCACGATCCCGTGGTGTCTTCATCAACGCAGCTCCTCGCGAGAGATGTCCGGATACCAAGGGGCGCGATCTCGAGTCCGCACGGATGGTCCGACGAATGACGCCTGTCACCATCCGCGAGATGCGCCCCGAAGACGTCGACGAAGTCATCCGCATCGTCTGCGCAAACGAGCCCGAACTCGAACAAGACGCTCGACAGGAGATCGGATCGCCTCCCGAGTGGCTTGGCTGCCGGTACTTCGTCGCCGAGACCGATGGCGCGATCCGTGGTGTGATGGGCTACTGCGGAGACAGATGGGGTGCGCCTGGGGTGATGTGGAGCGTGTGGCTGTTCGTACATCCGGACTACCACCGCCGCGGAATAGCGACCCTCCTCTATCAACGGATCGAAGCCGAGCTGCGCAGGGCTGGCTGTCGCAAGGCTTATCTCGACGTGGGCAACGCTGACACTCATGCGTCCGCCATCGCATTCCACGTCCGCAACGGGTACAAGCTGGAGGGCACGCTGGAGGACTACTGGGGGGATGGTGAGGACTGCCTCTTGTTCGGCAAGCCACTCAATGACAACCCAGGAAGGCAGCAGGAATGAGATCCCTCGGTGCAGGCCTTCTTGGTGGCGAGGTGCGCGATATCCATTGGCCGGCTACCGCATATTTCCAGAGTGACTACCGGTATTTCCCCGCGCCACCTCATGAAACACAGAGCGATGTCGTCGAACTGAGCAGCGGCACGAACTTGCTCTCCCCCCCGACCCCCGTTCTCGAAGCCCTTTCATCGGTCGGGGCCCGCCCCGCCGAGCTCAACGCCTACTCGAGCCCCCTCGGCGACCCGGAACTTCGGCGGGCAGTGGCCGACTGCGAAGCGGCGCTCGGCGGATGGAGGCCCGGGGCGGCCAGCTCGTATGTCACCGCAGGTGCTGCCGATGCCCTTCGACTCACCTTCGGCTATCTCGAATCGATCGGCAGGCGCCGCGTGCTCGTGCTCGGCCCGCAGTATGGAATAGTCCATCAGACGGTCACCCTGGCCGGTCTGTCCTTCCTTGAGTTGTTGTCGGGTGATCCAGGCCGGTTCCTGCCGGATCCGACGGAAGTAGCACACCGCATTCACGAGGCGCGTGCCGACGTTCTCTTCCTAACATCTCCCAACAACCCCTCGGGCGAGATGTACACGCCTGACGAATGGCAAGAGATCGTTCGGCTTGCGCGGACCCATCATCTCGAGATCGTCCTTGACAAGATCGGCTCGGACGGCCGCGTCGATCCCCGCGTGAAGGTGCTGCCGTACGGCGCCGCGCTCAACGATCTCGCATGGGAACGCCACACGTTCGTCATAGACAGCCTGTCGAAAAGGCGGGCGCTGAGTGGGTTGCGCATCGGCTACCTGATCACGACTGCGCCTGTGGAGGATTACATCACGTGCGCTCGGTTCGGCAGCTGCCCAACGCTCGTCGGCACACGCGGCGTGGTCAATGAGTTGCACCTCACGGCCGAGATCGATCGGTCGTTCGAACGAGGCGACGCCCTCACCTCTGCGGCGGCGCTATACCTGCAAGAGCTCAGGGCGATGTACGACACAATCCACACGAACAAGGCACTGCTGGAGGCCACGCTCCGGGATTCAATCGTCGAGCGTACGAGCCTTGATTCGGGCTTCAATTATCTGATCCGAATCGGCCACGTAGACGGCCTTCCTTCGACAGGCAATGGGTTCGCGGAGCAGCTCTTCGATCAATGTGGCGTAGCTCTCTATCCCTTGAGCTGCTTCATCGCCGACGGCGCCGCGTTCGCACCGCTCGCGCAGGAACTGTGGTTTCGCATGTCGGCGGCTCTACCCGAGATGGAGTTCAGGGCCGGTGTGGAGCGATTGCACGAGTTCGTGGGCGATGAAGGAACCCCGGATCAGAAGGCAGAGGGACCCTGCTGTGGCTAACACACTCCTTCACGCGCCCTCCACGAGCCCGGCACGCGAATGGTACGTCTTGCCCGACTTCGTCCTGCGACAGACCGGTTTCGAATTCGCGATCCTCGAGGAGCTAAGGGATCGGGAGACGCACGACGCCTTCGTCGAGCTGAGCCGCATGGTCTCCGAGCTCCAGCGGCTGCGCCGCGAGGTGTTCGAGGTCTGTATCGGTTCGCCCGACCGTGCCGGCAACGATCGACGTCGCATCATCGAGCGACGACTGGCGAAACGGCTTGCCCTTGGCGACGACGTTCTCATTCGCCTCGACGATGCCCAGCGCGTCCGCGTCGAGGAGTGGAATGCCGCCGTTCGCGCGCTTGTGTCGGCGCGCAACCGAGCCCGCACGCTGCACGACGAGGGGTTCGCGAAGGCGACGCGACGCCTCGAGGCCCTGTTCGACGACAACGAAGCACTGCGTCTCGCAGTGTTTCTCTCCAACGAGCACGTCCTCTCGTTCATCGACACGTATCGCTCGGACGCGGGTGGCGACGAGGCTCGATCGCGACATCGGCGCCGGATCCACGATCTCCTGGCGATGTACTTGCAGCGGTTTTGCGCGAAGAACGAGACGAACGCGCATTTCGGGCCGTTCGCCGTCGGGCAACTCTCGCCCGATGGAGCGACCAGCGGATGGAGCGTCGACCGTGGCCTTCGGCCGCAGTCGTTCGTCGCATTCTGGGCCGCGGCCGCGATCGCCGGCTCCGCCTTCGCCGAGGTGGGATGGGCTCGCGGCTTCCGGCCTCGCCTGGTGCCGGCCGTGCGGATCGTCGGCGAGGCGGCGCGGAAGGTCGTATACGTCTACAAGGGGACGGAGGACTGGCGCATCGACGGCGTGATCACCCTTCCGCTGACGCCGCTCGAAGCGAGAATCGCAGGGCTGTGCGACGGCCGTCTCTCCGTGAGCGATCTCGAGGCGACGTGTTCCGACGCGAAGGACGCCCTGCAGACGCTCTACGAGAAGGGACTCATCACCTCTGGGTGCGAAGTACCGGTGGGCTCCGCTGACCCGTTCTCGCACATCCGAACCCGATTCGTTGACAGCGGTGAGCTGTGTGCTCCGTGGCTCGCGCTCGTGGACGAAATTGCCGCGACCGTGGAGGAGCTCCCTCGCTGCTCCGCAGATTCGAGAGCCGGGAAGATGTCGGTCCTCCGGTCCGCGTTCACTGACATCACAGGGCAGGAGGCGTCTCGTGGCGCCGGAGAGATGTATGCCGATCGCTCGCTCGTCTATCAGGAGACAGTGCGCGATCTCGAAGGGCTCATTGTTGGCGGCCGGCTCCGCGATGCGATTCTTGAGGAGGTCCCGCTCTTCCTCGAATCATGGTTCCTGCCGGCCTTCGTGACGTTCGCGAAGGAGCGCGTGCTGCTCGCGGATTGGCACCGTCGCCGGTTCGGAGCTGGCTCGTCGGTGTCCCATGCCGACTTCATCGAGGCCTTCATCCGCGATCGCCACCTGCTCCGTCCCGCGTTCGGCGAGATCGAGCAGCAGGCGGCGCGCGTTGCAGCCCAGCTGGAAGCGTGCCTGCTTCACGAAGCTGACATGTCCTCGCATCGTGTCGCGGTCGATCAGTTCGCCGTCCAGCGCTTCATCGTCGAGGAACTGGAGAAGCTCGCGATCATCGATCCTGCGGTTACGGCAATCGTCAACCCCGACGTCATGGTCGCGGCCCGCGATCTCGACTCCATCAACGTCGGCGATTTCCAGCTTGTCGTCGCCGACTGTCACGCGGTGCGAGATCTGCTGACCAGCGCGAGCTGGTGTCCGGCGTTCGAGCTGGCCAATCCGGAGTTCAAGACGTCGGGAATGGACCTGATGACGAGGATGCTCGAGCCCGGCGAGGTTCTGCTCGAAGCGATCCAGTCCCATCACGACAAGACAGACGTTCGGAGCGAGCTGCCGTGCCTGGACCTCGAGGTACTCGGCTTCTCGCCAAAGCCGCGCGATTCCGTTGTCTCCATTGGTGAGCTCTATGTCCGAAACACGCCACGCGGGCTCGTGCTCGAGTTGCCGCGTCAGCCACGCTGGCAGGTGCGGCTGATGGATCCTCCGATCGGGCACACCACCGCACTGATCGACCCCATGGCGGGCTTTTGCTTCCCACGAGCCTGGACCCGCCGCGTCGTTCGTGCCGCAGCTCGTCGCCACGTCCCGCGGATCACGGTAGGACGTGTCATCTACGGACGAGAGACGTGGCGCTTCCAACCGAGCGAGATCGCCGGTGGCCCGTCGAGCGCGGACGGCTACGAGCTCGTCGCATCGGTCCGTCACGCTCGCGGTTTGCCGCGGTTCGTATTCGGCAAGTTCGCGGAGGAGGAGAAGCCGCTGTTCGTCGACTTCGAGTCACCCGTTCTCGTCCGCCAGCTGGTCCGGCTCGCTCGCAAATCGCATGACACGATCGAGCTGAGTGAGATGGTCCCGGCGCCGGACCACCTGTGGCTGACGAGAGGCAATGGACGCGTCTGCTCCGAGTTCCGGCTGTCGATGGTCTTCGGATATCCCGGGCGGTCGTGACAATGTCGGCGGCCGCTTTGACCGCGACTTCGCGCCGTTCGTTTCTTGCGTTCTGGGGCGGCTTCACGGCATTTGAGCTCGCGGGCGAGGTTGTCACCCTTGCCCTGGCGCTGGTGGCGCTCGAGGCGCTGAGTGCCACGCCCGAACAGATCGGTCTACTCAATGCTGCGCTCGCGTTCCCGGTTATCGTCGTGGCCGTCCTTGCCGGCTCTTTCGTCGATCGTGGCAACGAGGCACGCCTGCTGTCCTACTCCTCGCTTCTTCGGCTCGGCGCATCCGGCTTCGTGGTGACCCTCGCCCTGACGAACCTGCTCTCGCTGCCAGTACTCTTGGCGGTGGCGCTCCTCGCTGGCACGGGCCGGACCGTCTTCGACATCGCGTACCAGACACTGTTGCCGCAGCTAGTCGGTGATGATGACCTTGAGGGGGCCAACAGACGGCTTCAGGGAAGCCTGGCCATGACGTCGACGCTCGGTCCCGCGCTTGCCGGCACCTTAGTCTCGGCACTCGGCTCAGCCGTGGCGCTAGTTGGCGATGCCGGTCTGTGCCTCATCGCGTTCGTCTTCTTCCTTCCGCTGGCTGCGGTCCCGGCGCCCGTCGCGCCATCGCGAGGCCTGGGCAGCGGCTCGTTCGTGTCCGGGCTGCGCTCCATCAGCAGCATCCCCGCGCTTCGCGCCCTGACCGGCACGGCGGTCACCGCGAACTTCGTCGAGCAGGCGTTCTTCACCGTTCTCGTCATCTATGCCATCCGCGACCTCGGCGTCGAGCCCGCAGCGCTCGGTGTGGCGCTGGGTGCCGCCGGAACGGGGACGTTCGCTGGGATTGGCATCGGGAGCTGGTTGAGTGGCCGCATGAATCCGGGAGCGATCCTCGTCGCCGGTGCGGCGACAATGGGCGGCGGCATGACCGTGATGGCGTGCGCCGCGTGGAGTCCGGTCGGCGCGGCTGTCTGGATTGCGCTCGCCGTTGCGATCTACAACCTGGGTCTCGTTGTCTACAACGTGCAAGCGGTTACGCTTCGGCAGCGTCTCGCTCCGGCCGACATGCTCGGACGGGTCAACGCCGCCTACAGGCTTCTCGCATTCGGGTCCATTCCCTTGGGCGGGATCGCGGGAGGTCTCGCTGCCGTTGCATTCGGCCTGCAGACAGTGCTCGGAATGTGTGCTGCGGCACTGATGATCGTCACAGCCGCGCTCAGCCTCCAGAGGCGGCTGTTCAATGCCGTCCGGAACGGCTAGCTGGAGGCGTTCGATGCCGCGGAATCACGAGGAGGCCGAGCTGAGCGTGCGGCCGTGGGAGCTCGTCCAGACCGAGCACGCCCCTGAACGAGCAGCGTACTACGAGACGCTATTCGCGCTCTCCAACGGATACGCGGGACTTCGTCACACCATCGACCCGGAAGGTTGCGACAGCGTCCCCGGGTTCTTCCTCGCCAACGTCTACGACCGAGCGATTGCCGTCCGGACAGAGATCGTCAACCTCCCGAATTGGCTTCCCATCCGATGGCGGTTCGACTCCGGGCCGCCGCTGTTCCTCGACCGCGCTCGAATCCTCGAGTTCGAACGGCGCCTGGATTACCGACGGGGCGTCGTGACTGTGCGTCTGCTCGTCGAGGATGACCTAGGCCGCCGGACGCGTTTGGGATGGGAGACGCTTCTTCACGCCCAGATGAGGCATCTGGGTCTTGTTCGCGGAACGGTCACGCCTCTCAACTGGTCGGGTCTGGTCGAGGCGACATCGTTCATCGACTGGCGTTGTGGCAACTCGTACCTCGGCGGTCACTCGCCGTTCATTCAAACTCATCACATCAACGTCGAGCGGACAGAGGCCGCGGGCGAGCGCGTGCTCGTCGTCGGGACGACCGTCGGCACCAACGTTGGCGTCGCCGTTGGCACCCGGACGGTCGTCACAGACGGGGGCACAACTCGTGAAGAGCGCGAACGCGGCCGCCTCGGCGTCGCTTACGTGGTCGATGCCCGCGAGGGTAAGCCCATCGGTTTCGCCAAGCTCGCGGCGTTCGATGAAGAGACAGCGATCCCAGGATCGGCTGACCGCGTGATCGCTTTGCTTTCCGACGCTGCTTCAATCCCAGTGGAGGACCTCGTCGGACGCCATGAGGCAGTGTGGCGTCGTCGCTGGACGAATGCGTGCGCTCAGATCGACGGCGACGCGAAGATGGATGCGGCGATACGGTTCGGGATCTTCCATCTGCTCCAGGCTGCGGAAACGGGCTCCCAGATCACGAACATCGCGGCGCGCGGACTCAGCAGCGAGTACCACTCCGGCCACTTCTTCTTCAACACCGAGTTCTTCAAGCTTCCGTATTTCGCGTACTCGGATCCCAGCGTCGCTCGCGGAATGATCCGCCACCGGGTCTCCGCGCTGGGTGCGGCGGAACGACACGCGAAGGAAACCGGGTTTGCCGGTGCGCGGTACCCGGAGGAGATAGACCGAGATGGCGAGCCCGCTCCGCCGTGGGAGATCCGAGACCTGCGTGACGGGAGCGTGTACTACGAGTGGAGCGGCCGCGAGAAATACTTCCTATCGGCCGCGGTTGCGTACGGGATAGCCGTCTACCTCGACGCGACCGCGGACGAAGCCGCGCTCGACACCGCGACGATCGACACGATCATCGAGAGCGCACGTTTCGCAGCCTCGCTGTTCACCCCCGGACAGGACCAGCGGTACGTGATCAGGCAGGTCATGGGGCCTGATGAATACCACTATCACGTCGACAACAGTTATTTCACGAATTGGATCATGGCGTGGCTCCTTCGTTTCGCCGCCGACGTCGTGGAGGAAAGGCATGATCCTAGGGAGGGCGTGAGCACAGCCCCGGGCTCCGTCCCCGCGTCGGAGCTGGCGTCCTGGCGCGAGATCGCCGACCACGTATACCTTCCAGAGGCCCGCGATGGCGTCCTACCCGAGTTTGAGGGTTATTTCGACCTCGTCGATCAGACTATCGAGGAGCGCAACCGAAACGCTCGACCCGTGCTCAATGGGGCGGACGCAACGCGAGCCACGCGGCTCGAGCCATTTGCCACGCAATTGGTCAAGGAGGCCGACATCGTCCTCCTGCTCAGTCTCTTTCCCTCGGCGTTCGAGAACGAGACGGCACGACGCTGTCTGGAGTACTACGGGGCGCGAACGATGCAGGAGTCGTCGTTGAGCGCAGGCCCGTACGCGCTGACGGCCGCTCGGCTCGGAGAGGAGGCTGCGGCTCTCAGGTACCTCAATCTTGCCGTCGGCTACGATCTGGACTTCGAACCGCGAGAAGCATACCGGAACGGTCTCCATCTCGCCACATACGCGGCAGCGTGGAACGTGCTCGTCTTTGGATTCCTAGGCGTAAGAAGCGCTGGCGATTCGCTCTCGATCGAGCCTCGCGTCCCGCAAGCGTGGTCCCGTCTACGAGTCACGGTGAGCTGGCGCGGCGCGGTCCTGGACATCAGTGCCACGAACAGCTCTATCGACGTCACCGCTCGGATCGTTGGGCCGGAACCGCCGACACTGGTCATCGCCGGCACCCGGCGCGTCCTGGAGACACCTGGCGCCGCATTCCGGGTACCACTCGAGCCCGCCGGTGCGGAACCACGAGTTACGAGCTAGCCCCGCAAGCAGGGCTAGTACCCAAGCCACCGTGTCCGGCTCCATCGTTCCAGACCCGCGGGCGATGGAGTCAGCAAGGGCCGTCGCCCGGCAGCTACACGCGAGTCTCGGGCGGCACCTTCGCGGCGTGATACTGCATGGTTCCGGCGTCCTCGGCGATTACTCGCCGACGCGAAGTGATCTCGACATGCTCGCCGTTTCTGCCCGAGACCTCACGGACCTGTCATTCGGCGAGGTTCAGGATCGCCTGCTCTCGCTCCAGTACCCGGCTGGCGGCCTGGAGCTTTCGCTGCTCTCGCGGCAGGACTTGCTCGACGCCCGGCGTCCTGATCCTCCCTTCCAGATCCACCTCCATACTCGAACACACGAGTCGGCAACTCGAGTCGTCGACGGGCGCGGACGTGCTGGCGACCGAGGTCTCGTGATGCATATCGCGATCGCGCGAGCGCATGGGTACTCCGCCTACGGGCCAGATCCGCAGGCCTTGCTCCCGGTCCTGCCCGCTAGCCTGGTCCTCCTGGGAGTCCGAGACGAGCTCCTGTGGGCTGCCACGCACGGGACCGTCGAATACAAGGTGTTTACGGCGAGTCGCGCGATGGTTTATATCGCCACCGGCCGGTTCCTGTCCAAAGCCCAGGCGGCGCACTGGATCCGGAGCGACGCTCGGTCGGCATGGGTCACGACCTTCGCGGATGCACGCATGCTCGAAGTTGCGGCTCCGGCGATCTCGTCGACTGAGTTAGCAGCGCTTCTCGGGCGAGCGATGGCCGCGGTCGACGCGGCACTCCGATCAGCCGACGCGTGAAGGAGCGATCGTTGGCCGGTCCGGTCCGTGCCACGGCTGCACGGCAGCGGTATCAAGGCCAGCCGCTCGACTAGCGAAGCCTGCGCCGGCTGACGCCGGCTCGGCCTCATACCCTTGCCGAGCTTGCGCTGACCGTGTCGAGCGCGGACAGTGAGTGGTCCATCCCTGGGCGAGGAGGACCGCGATGGCCGACGTCAACACGCTGCTCGATGAGCACGTCACCCTGCGCTACGAGAGCGTCGACCGACTGCTCCTCAACGGCTACGTGCCCAGGCTCCAGACGCCCGAGGGGCTCGCCCGCTTCCTGAAGGGCCAGCCCGGCGAGGAGATCCCGCGCTATGCCATCCTGGGCGAGCGGGCGGCCCGCTTCATGCGGGACCTGGAGCACTTCGCCGACACGGGCGCCGTCCCGCTAGTGCGCTTCGAGCAGGGCCAGCGCAAGGAGGAGGTCGCCCGGCCCTACCTCGACGCCGCGGAGCGCGAGCGGCGTGAGGGCGTCGTGCTCATCGGCATCGCCCAGGAGCGGGCCGACGTGTTCCGCGCGCCAGCCAAGCGCGACCGCGAGCCCGGGCGCTACGCCGTCCGGCGCACGAGCGCCTACGTCAACCACGTCTACCTGTACCTCTTCGACCGCGCCATGGGCGGCGCCTTCATCAAGGTCTGCACCTACGCGCCGTGGAGCGTCCGCGTATGGTTGAACGGCCACAGCTGGGCGAGGCGCCAGCTGGAGGATCGCCATCTCGGCTACCAGTCCCTCGACAACGGCTTCGCCGCGGTCGAAGACGGACGGGTCCTCCAGGAGGTCTGTGACGGCCTGTCCGCCGCGGCCATCGAGCGCTTCGTCCGGCGGTGGCTCGCTCGCCTGCCGTCGCCCTTTACCCCCGAGGACGCCGAGGCGGGCTACCGCTACGAGCTGTCGATCCTCCAGCTCGAGGTCAGCTGCACCGAGGTCTTCGACCGCCCATCCCACGGCCGGGCCTTCTTCGAGCAGGTCATCACCGACCAGCTTGACCTGGGCCGACCGGAGCGGCTGCAGCTCCTCTTCGAGCACCGCATCCTGCGCAACCGGTCCGCGCCCTTCCGGACCCGGGTCTTCGGCGCCGGCGCCCAGCCGTCGCTGCAGGTCGAGCACCGTCGCACGAAGGTCAAGCAGTACTGGAAGCTCGACCGGGCGCTGCGCACCGAGACGACCATCAACGACGCCTACGACTTCGGCATCGGCCGGCGCCTGAAGAACCTACCCACGCTGATCGAGATCGGCCGGGCCATCAACGCCCGCCTGATCGCCCTGGAGCGCGAGGCGCAGCGCTGTGCCCCTGCGGCGGCGACGTTCGAGGCCCTCGTCGCGCCGTCCGGTCCGCCCGAACGGCGAGCCCCCGGCCTCAGGTTCGGCGACCCCCGCGTGGTGGCCCTGTTCGGTGCCCTCGCCGACTTCCGCTGGACCGCCGGGGGCATCCGCAGCGGACCCCTCCGCGAGCTCGTCGGACACCATCTCGGGGCGCCCTATGGTCCGCGTCAGATGGCCTACGACCTGCGCCGCCTCGTGCGCAAGGGGCTCCTCGAGCGCATCCCGCGCACCTTCCGCTACCAGCTCACCGACCATGGCCGACAGCTCATCCTGTTCTGCGCCAAGGTCTACCAGCGCGTGATCGGCCGGGGCCTCGCCCGGCTCCATCCGGGTTAGCTCCCCAACCCACTCCGGACCGCCTGGCGGACCTACGAGCACGAACTCGACCGACTGATCGACGACGCGCGGATGGAGCCCCGGTCTCGGCCCAAACTCGGCTCATCCGTGGTCGTTAGCCGACCTGAGGTCGTCTAACGGTAGGCGCGTGCGGGAGGAGAGGCGCTTTGCCGACGCGCCGAACCGCTTGGAGACCGGGGATCCGAGCTGCCAGAACGTGACCGCGCTCTTGTCCTCCTCTTGCTCCGCACGGGAGTCCGGCTGGCTGAGGCTGCCGGATGAACCGCTCTGGGTCTGATGGAGGCTCCATCGCTCTGAAGGAGGATGGAGTCCATGACCGATACGAAGGTCTCCCACCCGTCACAGCGTCGCTACCCGCCTCAGCTCAAGGAACACGCCGTCCCACCCGAGACCCGTGGACGCCCGCCCCAGCCGCGCCGGGCCCACGGCCAGGCTCCCGCCCCTTCCCCCAGGGGACCGGTCCCTGTGCGCGCAGATACGCGAGGAGTCCACTCGCCAGCGCCCCGCGCCAGCGCAGCTCCGCCTCGATGGCCTGCCAGAGCGGCAGCCGGACGAGCCAGACAGCCACGGGTGCGACGCCCCGCGGTGTGGGGTCCTGATCCGCAAGCACCGGTGCATACCAGCGCAGATACCCCGCCACCGCCAGCAGGTGCGCCGTCGTCATCGCTGTGAGCCGGAGCGTCTCCCCACATGCCGTCGTCCAGCTCGTGCGCTGGTACAGGGCGCGCACCACGCCGGGCCCGGGCGGCGGGGCGACCGGCGGCCGGGGGTGGCCGGGCCTCTGATCGATCGCGCCCTCCTCTCTGTGATCCGGCCGCTGGGGCACGAGGTGAGCGCTCGAGGTGGCAGCTGCCGACCGCCACTTGATGCTGCCGCGTCGATGTGTGGAGCATCGACCCCGCGGCCCTGCATGTCGATCCGCGCGGAGCATCCGGTCGCCACCCATCACGCACCCCCCGTCACAGCCGCGCCGCCCGCGACAAGCTCCGCCATCTCGCGCTGGAGATCGCTCGAGCGATGGACATAGCCCAGCGCCGTGTCCGCTCGTCGCCAGCGGCCCCACGCCTGTACCAGGGCGACGTCGTGCGTCGTGCGCGCCACCTTCGTCGCCCCGGCATGCCGCAGCCCGTGGGGCCGTACCGGGTGGTTGATCCCCGCCCGTTTCGCGAGACGCGCGATGATCCGGCGCATCCCGTCGCCGGTGAGCCGGTGCCCCGGATGCGCCAGATCGACCGAGACGAACACCGCCCCGCCAGGCATCCCGCGGACCCGGCGCAAAGCGAGGAGCGCGGCCAGCGTCCGGGGCGGGACGCCCAGCACCACCGGGTCGCGGTACCCCTTGCCCACGATCGCCAGCCGACTGCCGGGCACGTCGAGGTCGGACCAGTCGAGCGCGCAGGCCTCCCCTTCCCGCAGCCCGAGTGTGTACAAAGTGAGGAGGATCGCCCGGTTCCGTACGTCCGCCTCGGTGGATCCCTGGCACACCGCGAGCATCGCCGCGATCTCCTCCTCGGAAGGGCCGTCCCGCGTCCCAGGCTCGGGCTGCAGGGGCTCGGCGTCGATCTTGAGCAGCCAGCCACACAGGTCGCGGCGGTAGGCATGGGTCACGAACGACGCCAATGTGGCGAGGTGGCGGTTGATCGTGGCCGGCGCGAGGCCCTCGCCGCGCAGCGCAGCCATCCAGGCCTCCACGCAGTCCACCGCCTCGCCTGCGGTGAGCGAGACGAGGTAGAAGCCAGCCTCCTCGGCGTCGGGCGCCTCGAGCCAGGCGGCGAACCTGCGGATCGTCCCCTCGTAACTGCGCCGCGTGTGGGCGCTGCGCTGGATCCCCAGCCAGCCCGCGCCGAGCATGCCCCGGCGGGCGAGAAGGGCGGGCGAGGCGCGATACAGCGACGCCGCGTCGTCGCTCCAGCGGCTCATCGCGACGCTCCGATCGGTTCGGGGAACCCCGCGTGTTCTGGAAAACCCTTCTTCTCCAGAGCGTCGCCCCCGAGCCCGCGAACGGCCCCCTCCCCCTCGCTCGGTTCGGGGAACTCGGCGCGGGGGAGACGTGCCGTAGGGCACCCGTGCCGGGGGAGCGCGCTGGCGCTCATCGGACGCGCTCGATGAACTCGGGCGCCCGCCCCTCGGGCAGCGCGTACGTGGCCTGCTCGCCCCAGCCGCGCGGCTGTCGTTCAAGGAGCCCCCTCGTCACGAGCTCGGACAGCAGGCGGTCCGCCAGGCGCTGCGAGACCTCGTCGGGGTCGGCGTACGCGCGGCGGACGTACGCGCGCCAGCCGCCCGGCGGTGCGCGCCCGACCCGGGCGGACTCTGCGTACATCCAGGCCAGGAGATGCGTCGCCGTTCCAGGCGGACCGAGCTCGAGCCTGCCGGGCCACGTCGGCGCCACCTCCACGGGGCCCGGTCGCACGAGCAGGATCGCGCCCATCAGCAGGACGAACAGCGCGACCGCGGCAAGGTCGATCAGCAGTTCCATCGATAGCTCCCCTGCGCCAGGTTCCTCGACGACTTCGTTCAGCCCGCGCATTGTGGGCATGTCAACTCGGTCGTCAAGATTCCGGCGTGGTCCACGCATTTCTCGGACAGATTCGTGGGTCTGCCGTCCGCCCGGAGCTCGACTTACGCGACCGTACTCTTTCTTTCTATCTACGTACTTCCTGAGAGACCGAAGTACAGGTTCGATCCCAATGGTGTTCCCGAGACGGATCTATACGTTGTAGAGTCGTCAACAGAGATTCTTATGAGTACGGTCGCCAAAGTCCGCGCACACATCGCAGCAGGAGGAGGCGGGAACAGCTCCCAGCGGCCTCGACATCAGGCGCGGCGTCCGCCCGCGCAGGACAAAGCCCGCGCATGACCCCTTGACACGTCTCAGCCGCTGCATAAGGTCCAGCGGAACCGCTCTGGATGAGCGGCCGGAGCAGTCTCGCAATCGCCATGTATGCAAAGCGAAGGAGATCGTCGACATGGGCGGCAACTACCTGAACACGGAGTGCTACGACGAGGGCAGCCAGACCCTGACGGTCTGGTTGGTCGAGGAGCACGACGGCGCAGACGTCATCGGGATCACCGGAATCTACGGCGACGAGGATTGGGCCTGTGCCAATGCCGACCGCAACGCCGAGGACGGCGAGATTGCAACACGCGTCCGTGAGGCGACGTTCGATCTGACCTCGTCAAAGATCGTGTATCAGTCCGGACGACCAGGCTAACTGCCACTGGCCTGAAAGCGCACGACACCCGGCGTGATCAACTGCGTTCGCCGATTTGGGTTTGACCGATCGAGCGCAGACACCGGCACTGCACATACACGTTGCGCTCGCGCGACTGCTGACTGATGTCGCCGCGGAACCGGATAGGCACGGTTCGGCACCACCAAGGGCGAGCGTGACACGTGTCCAAGACGCTGGCACAAAGGTCGAAATTCGTCGTTTCTCGCCGGCCCTGCGTTCCACTTGACGACGCGGAGCCGAGCAAGGGCGAGCTTGTATCTAGATGCCCCGGAAATAGTTCCACTGACGTCCGGACGCGACAAGCATCTTGGCGCCCCGCCCTCCACGGATCGAGGGCGCCTGCGTTCCCGGAGAACCGGGGGCCAAGGAGATCCATCATGTACGGGCGACCACGAGCAAGGCGGATTCACACCGCGCGACACGGAGCGCTCAGGGGTGATCGAGCCGGATCCCTCCGGGTCGACGACGCCGGGCCCCACAACCCCGGGTCACTCCATCACATGGATCCTCGCGACGAGCGCCGCGCCGCGCTCGCCGCCCTGCTCTCCAATCCGCTCGAGGCGCTGGAAGGCCCCCAGCCCCAGGAGCAGGCCCCGGAGAGGACACGGCCGGAGCACGCCGCATAGCGGTAGGTGGATCGACGCCGGAGCCGCAGAACGCCGGCCGAGGCTGCCCCGAACGCCGCTCAGAGGGCCCAGAAAGTTGACACCGGCGCGGCATGGCCGAGCCTGCACACGTGCCGCCGGGCACGGAAGAGGATAGGGAGGGTGCCATGCCGGACAGTGAGGGGTTGTGGATCGTCATCATCTTGGTCGTGTTCGCCTGGGTCTGGTTCGGCGCGGGGACCAAAACGACATCCTCTGAGTCGCCCGAGGAACGCCGCGCTCGGATGCTGCGCGAGCGCCTGCAGGCGACCGACGAGGTCATGGCGCGCCGCGCCCGCGGAGAGCTCAGCGACGACGAGGCGCTGACCATCCTGCAGCGGCTGTACGGGGCCCGGGGCGGCGCGCGGCGGCCGCCAAGCGAGGACGAACCGCGCGACCGGGGCTGAGCATCTGCGTCGCCATGCAGGCGGCGCGAGAGGCGCGTGCAGGAGCGGCGCATGTGCGCTGCTGGACGCGCGCCCCGACGAGCACGCCTCTCCGGGGACCGCGTGGCGTCGTGCGATTGGACCCAGAGGCTGGCGGATCGGCACGGACCAGCCAGATTCCGCCACGCGATGGTGCATCTGCGCACCGCAATCTTGCGCCGCGCCCTTGACGGGACGCCGCCCGTCTCCACAGTCCACGCGCCCTCCAACGGGGCGGCTGCAAAGGACAGGAGTGGAACCGATGGGACGTGCGTCACGCACCAAGGCGGCGCGCCGGGAGGCGCGCAGGAGCCGCCAGGTCATCATCTACAACCCGGCCACCGGGCAGCCCGAGCTCCACCAGGTGAGCATC
>JAJYJR010000525.1 GCA_021789355.1 Chloroflexota bacterium
TGACGAGGATGCGGCCGAACCACGCGCCGGCGCGCTCGTCCTCGCGCAGGTGGTCCCAGCGCTGCCAGGCGCGCACGAGGGCGTCCTGCGTCGCGTCCTCGGCCTCCGCGCTGTCGCCCAGGAGCAGCGCGGCCGTGCGGTAGGCGGCCGCCAGTTCCTGCGAGACGAGGCGAGCGAAGCCCTCCTCACGGTCCAGACGTCGCTCGCTGCGCACGGCGGTGGTGTCGGCCACTCCCACTCTCCGACCCCTTCGTGGACGCTCACTCTACCGACGAGCGCGACCGCCGGTTCGTTCAATCTCCGGCGGTTGGCCGGCGAGGACCCGCTTACCAGAGGTCACGACGACTCCGGCCCGCACCGCAGAGACGGCGCAGCGGGGCGGGACGTGCTTCGAGTCCAGCTGTGACCGGAGGGGCGTTGGCCCTGTGCGGAGCGGCATCAACCCGCTCCTCGCGGGCGGGCGCCGATGGTCGGCCGGCGTATGGTGGGCGCATGAACGTCGCCCGGGCAGGCAGCGCCGTCTGGATCGGGATACTCGCGACGGTCCTTGCGCTGGCAGTGCTGCTGGCGCGCGATGCGCTGGCGGGCCAGGCGGCCGGCTTCGCCGATGCGGCGATCGCCCTCGCCGTCGGGCTGGTCGTCGCGATCGGCTCGTGGGCGCTCGGCGGCCCCCGCACCCGACAGACGCGGTTCGGTAGCACGCACCCGGCGAGCAGCGCGGGTCCGCCCGACGCGGGGACCGCGGGGCCTCGCTTCGACAAGTTCACCGACCGCGCACGCAAGGTCCTCACCCTGGCCCAGGACGAGGCCCAGCGCTTCAACCACAACTACATCGGCACCGAGCACCTGCTGCTCGGGCTGGTGCGGGAAGGGGAGGGCGTGGCCGCGCGCGTGCTCGAGAACATGAACGTCGAGCTGCCCAAGGTGCGCACCGCCGTGGAGTTCATCATCGGGCGCGGCGACCGGCCGGTGGTGGGCGAGGTGGGCCTGACCCCCCGCGCCAAGCGGGTGATCGAGCTCGCCATCGACGAGGCCCGCCGTCTCGGCCACAACTACATCGGCACCGAGCACCTGCTCCTCGGCCTGGTCCGCGAAGGCGAGGGGATCGCGGCGGGCGTCCTCGAGTCGCTCGGGGTCAACCTCGACAAGGTCCGCCACGAGGTCATCCGGGTCCTGTCGCAGTCGAGCTCGGTGGGGCCCGCGACCGAGGCAAAGCGCGCCAGCAAGACCCCCACCGTCGATCAGCTTGGCGTGAACCTCACCGAGGCCGCCCGGGCGGGCAAGCTCGACCCGGTGATCGGCCGCGAGAAGGAGATCGAGCGCGTCATCCAGATCCTCTCGCGCCGCACCAAGAACAACCCCGCGCTGATCGGCGAGCCCGGCGTCGGCAAGACCGCCATCGCCGAAGGGCTCGCTCACCGGATCGTGTCGGGCGACATCCCCGAGACGCTCGCCAACAAGCGGGTCCTCACCCTGGACATCGGTTCGCTCGTCGCCGGCACCAAGTACCGCGGCGAGTTCGAGGAGCGGCTCAAGAAGATCATCGAGGAGCTGCGGAACACCAACGACGTGGTGCTCTTCATCGACGAGCTCCACACGCTCGTCGGGGCGGGAGCCGCCGAGGGGGCCATCGACGCGGCCAACATCCTGAAGCCGCCGCTCGCGCGCGGCGAGCTCCAGTGCATCGGCGCGACCACGCTCGACGAGTACCGCAAGTACATCGAGCGCGACGCGGCCCTGGAGCGGCGCTTCCAGCCCGTGATGGTCGACGAGCCGACGCTCGAGCAGACTATCGCCATCCTCTTCGGGATCCGCGAGCGCTACGAGCAGCACCACAAGGTGCGGATCACGGACGACGCCGTCCGCGCGGCCGCCGACCTCTCGATCCGCTACATCACGGACCGCCACCTGCCGGACAAGGCGATCGACCTCATCGACGAGGCCGCCAGCCGCGTGCGACTCCGCCATAGCTCGTCGCCGCCCGAGCTCAAGGATGCGGGGAAGCGCCTGGAGCAGGTCACCAAGGAGAAGGACGAGGCGATCAACCGCCAGGACTATGAGGTCGCGGCGGGCCTTCGGGACGCCGAGGCGGTGGCGCGCGAGGACCTGGACCGGCTCCGCGCCGAGTGGCGCGCCCGCCAGGACGCGGAAGTCCCGGACGTCGGCGACGAGGAGATCGCCGAGGTCGTCGCGATGTGGACCGGCATCCCGGTCACCCGCATCGCGCAGGAGGAGTCGGAGCGCCTGCTGCACATGGAGGAGGCCCTCCACGCGCGCGTGATCGGCCAGCAGGAGGCCATCGGGACGATCTCGAAGGCGGTCCGCCGGGCCCGCGCCGGCCTCAAGGACCCCAAGCGGCCGATCGGCTCGTTCATCTTCCTGGGTCCCACGGGCGTCGGGAAGACCGAGCTGGCGAAGAGCCTGGCCGAATTCATGTTCGGCTCCGAGGACGCGCTGATCAAGATCGACATGAGCGAGTTCATGGAGCGGCACAACGTGAGCCGCCTGGTCGGCGCCCCGCCCGGCTACGTGGGATTCGAGGAGGGTGGCCAGCTCACGGAGGCCGTCCGGCGGAAGAGCTATGCGGTGGTCCTCCTCGACGAGATCGAGAAGGCGCACCCGGAGGTCTTCAACATCCTGCTCCAGATCCTCGAGGACGGGCAGCTGACCGATGCCAAGGGCCGGCGAGTCGACTTCCGCAACACCGTGATCATCATGACCAGCAACGTCGGCGCGACGTCGCTGCTGAAGGACACCAGCCTGGGCTTCCAGCCCGTCCGGGTGTCCGACTCGGAGCGCGCCGAGCAGCAGTACGAGCGGATGAAGGGCAAGGTCCTGGACCAGCTCAAGAACCAGTTCCGCCCCGAGTTCCTGAACCGCGTCGACTCGGTCGTCGTCTTCCGCTCGCTCACGGTCGACGAGATCCGCCAGATCGTGGACCTCATGCTCGGGCGCGTGCGTGACCAGCTGCGCGCCCAGCAGATGACGCTGGACGTCACGCAGGCTGCGAAGGACCACCTGATCAAGCTCGGGTATGACTCCGACTACGGCGCACGGCCGCTCCGCCGGGTCATCCAGAACATGATCGAGGACCCGCTCGCCGAGGCGCTGCTGGTGGGCCGGTTCGAGACGGGCCAGACGATCGTCGTCGACAAGTCCGACGAGGTCGGCCTCACGATCGGCACGGTCGCTGAGAAGACACCCGCCACGGCCGGGACCTGAGATGGCGCGGCCGACGAGCCGCTACGTCTGCCAGGCCTGCGGAGAGTCCTTCCTGCGCTGGGAGGGCCAGTGCCGCGCCTGCGGCGCCTGGAACACGCTCGTCGAGACGCTGGTGCGCGAGCCAACTCGTGCGCGACCGGCCGCCCCCGGCTCCGCTGGCGACGGCGCCAGCGTGCCCACGCCGCTCTCCGGGCTGGCGGAGCCTCCTCTGGTCCGGCGGCCGACCGGGATCGGCGAGCTGGACCGGGTCCTGGGCGGAGGGCTGGTCCCCGGGAGCCTGGTGCTCCTGGGGGGTGAGCCTGGCGTCGGCAAGTCCACCCTGGTCCTCGCGGCGGCCGCGGGCATCGCCACGGTCATCGACACCGGGGAGCGTGTCGCGCTGTCCGGGAGCGCGGGGGTTGTCCTGTATGCCAGTGGCGAGGAATCGACCGGTCAGCTGCGGCTCCGGGCGAGCCGGCTGGGACTCACCGGGGGTCCCGCCGGCGAGGCGATCCTCGTGGTCGCGGAGACCGACGTGGAGCGCATCGTGGAGCGGGCGAAGGCCGTGCGCCCGACCGTGCTCGTCGTCGACTCGATCCAGACGGTGGCGCTGGATGCGCTCGACGGCCCGCCGGGGTCGGTGGGCCAGGTCCGCGAGTCCGCCCTGCGACTCCTCCAGTACGCCAAGGGCGATGGTGTCCCGGTGGTGCTCGTCGGGCACGTGACGAAGGACGGGGGCCTGGCGGGCCCCAAGACGCTGGAGCACCTGGTCGACGCCGTCCTGACCCTCGAGGGCGAGCGCGGCGGCGGCATGCGGCTGCTCCGGGCGACGAAGAACCGCTTCGGTTCGACGGAAGAAGTGGGTGTCTTCGCGATGGGCGAGGACGGGCTGCGCGAGGTTGCCGACCCGGCCCGCGCGTTCCTTGCCGAGAACGGGCCGGCCGCGCCGGGCTCGGCCATCGCCGCGACGCTCGAGGGGAGCCGCCCGCTGCTGGTCGAGGTGCAGGCGCTGGTGGCGCCTGCGGCATACGGGGTGCCGAGGCGGACCGCGACCGGGGTCGACCAGAACCGGCTCGCGCTGCTCCTGGCGGTGCTTGCCCGGCGGGCCGGCATCGCGCTCGCGTCGCACGACGTCTACGCCAGCGTCGCCGGCGGGCTCGCCATCGAGGAGCCCGCGCTCGATCTCCCGCTCGCGCTGGCCCTGACCTCGTCGTTGCGGGATCGCCCGGTGCTCCCGGGCACCGTGGCCGCCGGGGAGATCGGTCTCCTCGGCGAGCTGCGACCGGTGACGGGGCTCGGCAGGCGCCTCCGCGAGGCGGAACGGCTGGGATTCGAACGTGCGATCGTGCCGGCCGAACGGGGAGGGTCCGCGGAGCGCCAGCCGGACCGCATCGGGCGCCTGCGCGTGGTGAGCTGCCGGACTCTGCGCGAAGCCGTAGGGCTCGCGCTGGCGCCGGCGGCGGCAGCGCCGGTCGGATCCTGATCCCGGACCG
>JAJYJR010000526.1 GCA_021789355.1 Chloroflexota bacterium
GCCACCTCCATGCGGGCCCCCGCACCGACCGAGCATAGGGCATCCGCCGGCAGATCCGCAGGGCACCCGTCTGAATGGCACGCGTGGCGCCCCGGGCAGGCGAGGACGGGCGCGTGGAGCTGGTGCCCGTCGTCGCCGTCCCGGCCGATCAGGCGTGGTCCTGGACGGACGCCCTCCCCAGGCCGAGCAGACCCTGTTCAAGCAGGCGCTGCCAGGTTGCGTCGCGGCCTGCGATCGATACGCGGCCGACCCCTCGACTCCATGGCGGCTTCGCTGCGGGTCAGCGACATCGAGAATGCGCCTGGCATCTGGGAAATGACCTGGAGCTACGGCGGACCGGATGGTCGCGCGACGTTCGAGTGGGTTCAGATCGATAGCACGCTGGCGGTGCGCTGGCGTCGGATCGGCGGCCACGCGATCTTCAGGAACCCGTAGCCCGACGCTTGCCTGTCAAGACTTGACAGCCGCTCCCGCTCCCGAGAGGGGCCCGCCGACCCCTTGACAAGCCCTCACCACCCACTGTCAAGGGTCGACACCTCTTGACAGGCGGGGGATCCGGGCGCATCTTGTGGCTCTGGAAGCCGTGTCAAGACTTGACACGGCACTAGCTGTGTCAGGGTGGTTGCGCGGACCAGGGCGCCGCCACTGGCAGATCGCATCGTACGTCGCGCCGCCACGCTGCGTGTCCCCAACCGGCGCCGCCTCAACCGCATCACCCGGACGCGTGCCGTCCAGCCCAATCGAGAGGCTCCTTGTCCGCAGGCGTCGTCGCCACCGTCAAGTCGAAGATCGACATCGTCGAGATCGTCGGCGAGAGCGTCCCCCTCCGGAAAGCGGGCACCACCTGGAAGGGCCTGTGCCCGTTCCACGGCGAGAAGACGCCCTCGTTCGTGGTCACCCCCGCGCGCGAGAGCTGGCACTGCTTCGGCTGCGGACTCGGCGGGGACGTCTTCAGCTTCGTGATGCAGCGCGAGGGGATCGACTTCCCCGAGGCGCTCAAGCGGCTGGCGGCCCGTGCGGGGGTCGAGCTCGACGAACACACGAGCCGGGAGGACACCCGGCGCAAGCGGCTGCGCGACGTGCTCGAGGCGGCCATCGCCTTCTATCACCGGGTCCTCACCGACACGCGCCACGGCCAGCCGGCGCTCGACTACCTGCACGGACGCGGCTTCACCGACGAGACGATCGCGACCTACCAGCTGGGGTGGGCACCCGAGGCGTGGGAGACGCTGTCGAAGGCGCTCCGGACGAAGCGGGGTGCGACCGACGACGAGCTGGAGACGGTGGGCCTGGCGGTGCGCGGCCGGCGGGGCACCGTCTACGACCGGTTCCGCGGCCGGATCATCTTTCCGATCCGCGATGCCTCCGGGTACGCGACCGGGCTGGGCGGCCGCATCCTGGAGCGCGCCGGCGGATCCGACGAGGCGACGCCCGAACGGGATCGCGGCCCCAAGTACCTCAACTCGCCGGCCACGCCGCTCTTCGACAAGAGCCGCTCGCTCTACCTGGTCGACCGGGCGCGCGGGGCGATGCGCAAGTCGGGCCGCGCCGTGATCGTCGAGGGCTACACCGACGCCCTGATGGCCCATCAGGCCGGCTTCCAGAACGTGGTCGCCGGGCTCGGCACCGCGCTCACCGCGGCCCAGGTCGAGCTCGTCACCCGCTACGCTCCGTCGATCTCGCTCGCCTACGACGTGGACCCGGCCGGCCAGAGCGCCGGCACGTTCGGGGCCACGGAGCTGACGGCGCTGATCTCGGAGATCCAGCGCAGCGGCGCACGGATCGGGCTCACCGAGGTCGGCGTGGTGCGGCTCCCGGAGGGGAAGGACCCCGACGAGGTGATCCGCGACGACCGCGCGGTCTGGGAAGCGGCGACCGCCGAGCCGCAGCCGATCATGGACTACCTGGTCGAGTACTTCGCCGCACGCCACGACCCGCGGACGGTGCAGGGGCGCAAGCGGCTGGTGGAGGCAGTGGCGCCCACGCTCCGGCGGATCGGCGACCCGGTCGAGCGCGACGCGTACGTCCAGGCGCTCGCACGACGAGCCGGGGTGGAGGAACGCACCATCGCGGAGGTCCTGCAGCGCCCGGAATCGACCCGGCCAGGTGGCGAGGATCCCGGCGCGACGGGGCACGGGACCGGGCGGTTCACCGCCGACGCGGTGCTCGCCTCCCGCGACGGCATCGACCCGGTGGAGGCCGCGCAGACGCTCGATCCGATCGAGCAGGAGCTGCTGGGGCTGCTGCTCCGGCATCCGGAACAGCGGGCCGCGCTGGCGGGAGCGCTTGTGCCCGGAGTGTCGTCGCCTGGGGCGCTTTCGCCTGGGGCGCTGGCGCCCGACACGATGGGGCGCCCGCTCGCGCCCGACGCCCTGGCGCCCGAGGCGCTCCTCACGACGCCCGCGCGAGAGCTCTGGCGTGCGTTGCTGGCGGCCGACGGAGTCGCGCGCGCCGCCGATCCGGCGGCGCCGGGGACGGCCCTCGATACCTTCCTGGGCGGCCTGGACGCGGAGCTCGCCGCGATCGCCCGCGGCCTGGTCCTGCGTGCCCGTCCCACTCTGTCCGACGATCGCGTGGCGCGCGCGGTGGACCAGTGTCTGATCCGCCTCCAGCTGCGCCGCGTGGGCGAGGAGCTCGACTTCCTGCGCGCCGACCTCGCCGAGCCGCAGGACCGGCGGGACGGAGGCGGAACGGGCGACGCGCTCGCCGAGCGAATCCGATCCCTTGAGCACGAGCGCGCCGACCTGGACCGCCGGGCTGCCGCCTCGACCGTATTGACACGAACCGCAACGAACAGCAACCGCAGCAAGACCCCAGTGGGAGGACCCGCATGACCATGGACCCATCCGACAAGGTGCTCGTGGCATCCGTGCTCGAGCGCGACCGGCGACGCCGTGGCCTGGACGACGAGGTCGAACCGAAGGACACGGACGACGAGATCGAGGTCGGGCCCGAGCTTGCCGCCGCGGAGCTCGGCGTCGACGTCCCGGTGGAGGACAGCGAGCGGGTCCCGTGGCAGGAGCCGCCCGCGAAGCTCGAGGAAGAGGCCGAGGAGCCGACCCCCGAGGAGATCGAGGCGCTGTCGGCCGACATGATCGGCATCGACGACCCCGTCCGCATGTACCTGAAGGAGATCGGGAAGGTGCCGCTCCTGACCGCGGAGGAGGAGGTCGTCCTCGCCAAGTCGATCGAGCTGGGCGAGCAGGTTGCCGAGGAGCCCTGGAAGGGCGTGCTGCAGCTCTGGGAGTGGACCCGGAACGACACCGAGCGGAAGACCCGGACACTGCACCCGCAGCACCGGCTGCCGTACGGGCGGGAGAGCGACCGGATCGTCCGGGAGGCGTTCCGCCAGGCGGAGACCGATGGGCTGCTGACGCCGGTCCCGGATCTCCACCTGGTCAAGGCGCAGCGCGAGGCCACCGGGGAGGGGACCAAGGCCCTGCTCAAGGAGGCCAAGTCGCGGGTCGGGGCGTACAACGAGGCGCCCGCGGCCGACGCGTTCACCGACCTGGTGGATTTCGCGTTCGTCTCCGTCCACAACGGCGACCTCGACTCCCGCGACAACCCCGGCCTCCGGGCGCTCTACGACTGGTCGCGCGAGGTCGGGCACGAGTACCTGCGCCGCTGGATCGAGGCCGGCAACGAGTCGGAGCTGCTGCTCGAGATGGGGTGGGACCCCACGGTCCCGATCGGCACCAAGCTGCGCGAGCGGCGCGGCGTGCTGGTCCGGATGGGGCGCGACGCGCGCGAGCAGCTGACCAGCGCCAACCTGCGGCTGGTCGTGTCGATCGCCAAGAAGTACATCGGGCGCGGCATGAGCTTCCTCGACCTGATCCAGGAAGGCAACATTGGCCTGATCCGGGCGGTCGAGAAGTTCGACTACGAGAAGGGCTACAAGTTCTCCACGTACGCCACGTGGTGGATCCGGCAGGCGATCACCCGCGCGATCGCCGACCAGGCCCGCACGATCCGCATCCCGGTCCACATGGTGGAGACCATCAACCGGCTGATCCGCGTCTCGCGCGGCCTGCTCCAGGAGCTGGGCCGCGAGCCGACGGTCGAGGAGATCGCCGACGCGATGTCCAAGGGCCAGGAGATCGTGGTCACCCCCGAGAAGGTCCGGGAGATCATCAAGGTCAGCCAGGAGCCGGTGTCCCTGGAGACGCCGATCGGCGAGGAAGAGGACAGCCACCTGGGCGACTTCATCGAGGACCGCGCGGCACTGGCGCCGGCGGAGGCGGCATCGCACCAGCTGCTCAAGGAGCAGGTGGAGGCGGTGCTCGACTCGCTGACGGGTCGTGAGCGCCGGGTGCTCCAGCTCCGCTTCGGCCTGGAGGACGGGCGTGCCCGCACGCTCGAGGAGGTTGGCAAGGAGTTCAACGTGACCCGCGAGCGGATCCGCCAGATCGAGGCCAAGGCGCTCCGGAAGCTGCGCCACCCGAGCCGCTCCCGGAAGCTCAAGGATTACCTGGAGTAGGCCGGATGCTGCTCAGCTCGCGCCCGGACCGGAGGGCGCGCACCGCGTGCCCGGTCCGCATGGCGCACGTCTCATGCCGCTGAACGCCTACGGCGTCCTGGCGACCTTCATGGCCGCCGGGACGCTCATCGGCTCCGCGATCGGCTGGGTGGTGGGGCCGCGCCGGTGGGCGGTCGCGATCGTGCCGGCGCTGGCCGCGATCGCGTCGCTCGGCACG
>JAJYJR010000527.1 GCA_021789355.1 Chloroflexota bacterium
CGCCATGATCGCCGATGGGACGATCGACTTCCTGGTGTTCTTCTGGGACCCCCTCGAGCCGCAGCCGCATGACCCCGACGTGAAGGCGCTCCTGCGGATCGCGGTCGTGTGGAACATCCCGGTCGCGTGCAACCGGGCGACGGCCGACTTCATGATCTCCTCCCCGCTGATGTCGGACGGGTACGAGCGACACCTCCCGGACTACACCGAGCACCTGACCCGCGAGATCCACACCGGCGGCACGCCCTGAGCAACGGCCGGCGTCCCGCGACGCGGAACGGGTCGCGGGGAGGAAGGTCGCGTGGCCCGAGAATGGCGTGGATCCGCCAGCCACGGGCAGCCTGACGTGGGCAGGTGCGGGCTGGCGAGCGCCGAGCAGACGGAGGCAACCAGTGACGACCAGGGACGACGGCTGGAACCGCTACGGCAGGGCGCTCACCTCGGCGATGGCCGAGGTCCTCGAGGAGGTCCCCGAGGAGGTCCGACCGCACGCCCTCGAGACGGCGGACTACTGGCTGAGCGTGGGGCTCGCGATCGGCCTGGAACACCCGGCGGCCGCCCGCCGGTTGCTCGCCCTCATCGAGGCCGAGGAGGTCGAGCGCGCGGCGCTGGCGGGGGACGCCGCGGCGTTCCTGCAGGAGGCACTCGCGTGAGGCGGCGCGGCCTGGTGTCGAGCCTCTACCGGACGGCCAGGCTGGCCAACGACGTCTCGACGCTGGCGTCCGGCAACCCGCACCGGATCGCGCGCCGGGCGAAGAACAAGATCGTGGGCCGTGCACTCGGGCGAGGGGGGCTGTGGCGGATGCTCTGGCGATGATCCCGCCTGCCGGGGGTCCGGCAGGCGGGATGGGGCTCCACCGGACTGCTACTCGCCCACGTCCGCGCGGACCGGCACCATGGCGCCCTCCGCCGCGTGCTGCTGCGCGGCGTGCGTGGCCCGCAGCGGCAGCTCGTGGAGGAACAGCGCCGAGGCGCAGGCGATGACCGCGGCGCCCACGCCGATCCACATGGAGTTCCCGAGCGCGATGGAGAACGCCTGGTGGAACCCGTCGAGGAAGATGGGCTGGAGGTGCGCCGGGACCTGGGTCAGGAACTGCGTCGCGCCGCTCCCTCCCACCGACGTGAGCTCCTGCCCGATGTTGAACCCGGCCGGCGCGGTCGCCGGAACGTAGGCCGCCGGGGCGCCCGCGGTGACGATCTGGCTCCGCAGCAGCCCCCAGGTCAGGTTGTTCTCGAACAGGGTGAAGGCGACGGTCAGGCCCACCGAGGTGCCGATCTGGCGCATCAGCGTGAGGTCGCTGGTCGCCGTGCCGAGCAGCCGGGACGGCACGGCGTTCTGCACGATCAGGGTGAAGACGGCCATCATCGGGCCCACCCCGATTCCAGCCACGACCATCCACAGCCAGAGCGTGGGCGTCGGTGTGTCGGCGCGCAGATTCGTGAACAGCGCGAGGCCGAACGCGATCAGCGCCATGGAGCCCACGAGCAGCCACTTGTAGCGGCCGGTGCGGCTGACGACCTGGCCCGAGACCACCGAGCTCACGATGAGCCCGAACAGGAAGGGGAGGAGGTCATAGCCCGACGCCGTCGAGCTGGCGTTCTGCACGACCTGGAACCAGAGCGGCAGGAAGATGATCGCGGTCGCGAAACCGAACGACGCGAGGAACGTGGCGATGCTCGACACCGTGAACGTCCGGTTGCGGAAGAGATCGAGCGGGATCACCGGGTCCTCGGCGCGCGTCTCGACGGCGACGAAGGCGACCAGGAACACGATGCCGGCCGCGAAGCCGCCGACGACGCCGGGCGCGGTCCAGTCGCCGTTCTCGGCGATCGTCAGCGCGATGAGCACCGGGACGATGGCGAGCGTGAGGGTCGCGACACCGGGCACGTCCAGATTGAAGCGACTGCCCGGACGCTTGACGGTCGGGAGCAGGTGCCAGATGAAGTAGAGCGACACCAGCCCGATCGGCAGGTTGACGTAGAAGACCCAGTGCCAGCTCACGTGATCGGTCAGGAACCCGCCCAGGAACGGCCCGACCAGGAACGCGACGCCGAACACGGCCCCGAAGAGCCCCTGGTACTTGCCTCGTTCCGCGGGTGTGAACAGATCGCCGATCACCGCGAGCGAGATCGGGAAGAGCGCCCCCGCGCCAAGGCCCTGGATCGAGCGGAACAGGATCAGCTGCGACATCGTCTGGCTGAGGCCCGACAGCGCGGAGCCGGCCAGGAACAGCACGATGCCCGCCATCAGCAGCGGCCGCCGGCCGTACAGGTCGGACAGCTTGCCGTAGATCGGGATGGTGACGGTGCTGGTGAGCAGGTACGCGGTCACCACCCAGGTGTACAGGTCGGCGCCGTTCAGGTCGGTGACGATACGTGGCAGGACCGGGCCGACGATCGTCTGGTCGAGCGCGCTCAGGAACAGCCCCAGGAGGACTGCGAAGAGGATCTCGAAGCGGGCGCGAGGGTTGACCTCGATGGCCGGATGTGTGACCCCGGAGGAGCCGGAGGTGCCCGGCGTGCTTTCCATGAAACGTGTCTCCTGGGTTGTGGGCCGGGCCCCTGCGGGGACCGGCCGCGCGCGTGGTCGTGGCTATGCGCGAAGCGGAACGGTGGGCGCGGAGAGGCGAGGCGACAGCTGGTCCGACTCGTCCTCGACGAGGCGGCCTTCTGCGCGGAGCCGTTCCGCGGTGGTGAGGAACTCTCGAATGGCGCGCACGAAGTCGGTGCGCCCCTGGTCGGTCATGGCGGACAGTACCTGCCGCAGCTGCTCGGCCCGCATGAACTCGCGGTCCTCGAGCACCCGGCGGCCGACATCGGTGGCGGTGACGAACACGACCCGGCGGTCCGTCTCATCGTGAGTGCGGCGCACCAGACCGCGCTCTTCCATCCGGGACACGATCCCGGTGGCGTTCGAGACGGCGACCTCGAGGATGTCGGCGAGCCGGCTCATCGCGAGGGGGCCACTGGCCTCGAGCACCATGAGCACGTGCAGGGCCGTCATGCTGATGTCCTGCCGGCACCAACGGCGGACGTGGGACGCCCGCTCCTTTGCGATGAGCGCGAGGAGCTCGCTGACGGCAGCGTCGGTGTGGGTACCGGTGGGAGGAGTGATTGTCGTCGATTCCATGCTGTATGACGAATGGTTGATTGGCTGGCGCCTATTATGCGCGCCGACAAGGTTATGTCAAGCAGAAGCATTGTGACGCGCGCCGGTCTCGCCCGGCAGGCCCGGGGTCAGTCCAGCGTGACCCGCTGGTGCCAGTGCGGCACGAGGGTCTCGAACCCCATGGCGCGGATCCCGGGCTCGAGCGCCTCCTGCGCCTCGGGATCGCCGTGCACGATGAAGACGTGCCGCGGGAACCCCGCGTCCCCGGGACGCTTGCCGGCGGCGAAGGCGCTCATCCAGGCCAGGAGGCCGGCCTCGTCGGCGTGTGCCGAGAAGCCGCTGATCGAGCGGACCTGGCAGCGCACCATGCGTGTCTCGCCGTCGATTCGGACGGTCTTCGCGCCGGCCTGGAGGTGAGCGCCGAGGGTGCCCACGCCCTGGTAGCCAACGAAGAGCAGCACGGCGCGCGGGTCGCCGACCAGCTCGCGCAGGTGCCCCAGCACGCGGCCGCCGGTGAGCATCCCGTTGGAGGCCACGATCATGTACGGCCGCCGTGCCCTCGAGATGGCCTGCGAATCCTCGAAGTCGTTGGTCACCACCTGCTTCGGGAAGTCGAGCGGCGCCTCGTGGTGCGCCAGCAGGTCGCGGGTCTCGTCGTCCCAGTACTCGCTGTACCGGCGGTAGATGTCGCTGGCGTGCGACGCCATCGGCGAGTCGAGGAAGAGCGGCAGGAGGGGGATCCGCCCTGTGTCCACGAGCCGGTTCAGCTCCCAGACGATCTCCTGCGTGCGCCCGATCGCGAACGACGGCACGAGCAGCACGCCGTCCTGTTCGGCGACGATCCGGACCGCCTCCGCCAGCAGCCGGACGGCCTCCGCCTGCGGTTCATGCTCGCGGCCCCCGTAGGTCGACTCGACGAACACGTAGTCCCCCGAGGACACCCGCGTCGGGTCGTGCAGGATTGGGGTATCGGCCGGGCCGAGGTCGCCCGAGAAGACGAGCGTGCGGGCCGGGTGGTCCGGCCCCGCGTCGATCTCGAGCCGGATGATCGCCGAGCCCAGGATGTGGCCGGCGTCCAGGAAGGTGGCCACGATCCCGGGAGCGACCTGCACGCGCTGTCCGTAGTCGACGCCACGGAACTGGCCGAGGGCGGCGCGAGCCTGGCGCTGGTCGTAGAGCGGCTCGTCGATCTCCAGCTCCACCTGCGCGGGCGCCGTGAGGATCGCGTGCTCGGGGTTGGCGTGGCCCTTTGGCGAGGCGGCAGGTGGAAGGCTTCCGCCGCTCGTGCTCGGGTGGGCCGCCTGCCCGGGCCGCTCCGCCCCGGCGGAGGCCGGCGCCACCGCGGTCGTCGACTCGTCCGCCTGCGCAAGCTCGACCTGTGCCTCGATGGCCGCCTCCAGCTCGCGCTCCTCCTCGACGGCCCGGTCTGGATGCCGCTTCGCCCAGCGCGCCTCGCGCTTCACGAACTCCTCCTGCAGCTTCCCGGAGTCGAGGAGGACGAGTCCCGCGAGCTCCACGGTCCCGCGCGTGGCGTAGATCGGACCGCGGAACCCTTCG
>JAJYJR010000528.1 GCA_021789355.1 Chloroflexota bacterium
CTCGCGGCGTGCGGACGGGATCAGCGCGGTGAGCGTCCGCCGGGAATAGCGCCGATGGCCGCCGGGAGTCGTGAAGACGGGAATGCGCCCGTCGTCGGACCAGCGACGAAGCGTCGCGGCGCTGACGCCGAGCAGCGTGCTGGCGTCGCCAAGCGCGATCCAGTCGCTCGCGCGTGCGTGGCCACCGGCCCTCGCCGATCCGGAACCTGCGATCCGCATGGCGGAACCTTAGCAAACCTGTTAGAACCTGTGCGAACCTGCCGAACCACCCTGTTCCGCGTGCCGGAACTCACGAGTGAGCGGCCCGCCCGCGTCACCCGGGGGCTGCCGGGCTCATTTTCCGGTCGCAGTGCCCGCCGCGATGGCCCGTCCCGGCGCGTCGCGCCCGGCGGGGCCGGCATCGGGGATGCCCCGGGCCGCGATCACGCCCGCGAGGAGGCAAGCCAGCACCGCGAACACCACGGCTCCCTCGATCGACCGGGCGGCGAGCCATCCGGCGATGGCGGACCCGATCGGGAACCCCACGAAGTTGAAGCTCATCGACACGGCGAACGCCCGGCCCATCCACGCGGGATCCGTCCGGCGCTGTCGCAGCGTGAACATCCCGATGTCCATCGGCCCGTTGAAGAGGCCGATCAGCGTCATCGACGCCACCATCAGCGCGAGCTGCTCCGGCAGGAGCAGCAGCAGGGCGGCGGCACTGGCCAACATCGGCAGCGCCAGCATGCGGCGCTCACGGCCGGCGCTGTTCATCCTGCCGAAGACGAGCGCCGCCACTCCCCCGCCCACGCCCATCACCGCGAAGACCGTGCCGACGGTCGCCGGCCCCTGGTGCAGCCGGTCCAGCACGATGAGCGGGATCACGATGGTCGTAACGCCCCCGCTCAGGTTGATCGCCGAGATGGAGAAGCCGAGGGCGCGCAGGGTGGGGTTGCGCCACGTGTACGCCAGGCCCTGCCACGCATCGACCAGCAACCGGCCCGTCGAGGCCACGTCGGTCCGGGGGTCCGGGATCCCGATGAGCACGATCGCGGCGATGGCGTACGTGAGCGCGATCACGACCATGGCGGCGGGGCCGCCCCACAGCCCGACCACCACGCCGGCGAGTGGCGGCCCGACGATGGTCGCGACCACGTAGCCCATCGAGTCGACCGCGTTGATACGTTCCCAGAGCGGCACCGGCACGAGCAGCGGGAACAGGCTGCGCAGCCCGGTGCTGCTGAGCGGAGCCGTGAGCGAGGAGACGCCCGCGATCAGCAGCAGGGCCCAGACGGGGAGCGCGCCCGCAAGCGCGAGACCGCCGATCAGCGCGAGCGACAGGCCCGCGACGGCATAATCGACGAGCACCAGGCGGGACCGTCCGTGGCGGTCGAGCAGGGCGCCCGCGATCGGGCTCACCAGCATGCCCGGCACGATCGCGACGAACGTCACGACGCCGGCCAGCTCCGCCGAGTGGTACGCGGTGAGCGTGAACAGGACCATCGCGACGCTCACCATCGACTGGCCGATCCGGGCGATCTGCATGCCGGCCACGATCCGCGCCATGGACGGCACGCGGAGCAGGGCGCGGTACGAACGATCTGGGCTTGCCGGGGGCATGACCCGCCATCCTACCGGGCCGGGGGGCGTCGCGCCTGCCCCCGAGGCGTCACCCGCCGGCTGCCCGACCGCCAGCGATCATCGCCCGGGGACGGACGCGCGCCCCCTGTCGGAGGAGTGACCGAGCGCCACCAGGTAGACCGGTGTGTGGCTGTCCGGCAGCTCGAGGACGTCGCGCACGGCGCCGTCGTCCAGCGCCCCCACGGGGGTCGCGCAGATCCTCATGGCGGTGGCCGCGAGCAGGATGTTCTGTGCGATGTGCCCGCTCTCCATGAGCTCGTAGCGCCTGGCACGTGCGCCGTAGCGCGGGTCCATGCGCCCCTCGACGGCGACGATGGCGATCGTCGCGGCCGCCAGCCCGACCACGTCCTGGGATTCGGCGGCGGTGCACAGCGCCGGTCGATGGTCCCCCCGCAGCACCGGGGCCAGGCGGTCCCTGTCCGCCTCGTAGTGCAGTACCCCGCTGAGCGTCACGGCGTACAGCTCGAGCGGGTGGATGCCCCCCGCCGACGGCGCGGTGCGAAGCCCGCCCGGGCCGGTGATCCCCTGCCCCGCCCAGCAGAGGCGGAGCAGCTCGTCCTCGGAGAGCGGATCCCAGCAGAACTCGCGACGGGAGCGCCTGGTTCTCAGGCACTCCTCGAGGGTGACAAGGCCCAGCGATGAGGCGGCGACCATTCCGGCCGACGGCATACGGCGCACCTCCGTGCCGCAGTGTCCGCGCGCCGCGGCGGTGGGCGACAGTGCCATCCGGACGCCCCCGAACGCGCCGCATTTCCGCTCCTGCGGCACCGGGCGGCGACCATCGGGTGGGAAAGGCGACCAGCCGGGCGAGTCCCACTGCCGCGTAGCGGCCGATCAGGTCCCCCCGGGCCCCTCCGGGCTCGCGGACGTCCTCGTCCCGGCAATAGACGGATAGGCGAAGCGTGGCGGACAGGCGGACAGGCGGACAGGCGGAGCGTGGCGGGATCACGGCGGTTCTCCTCGCATTGCGCCCGGGGGACAGGGAGGGCGTCGACGTGAAGCCGTACCCGTACGCGAGCCACTCGTCTTCCGACCAGCCGCCCGCGACCACCAGCTCGAAGCGACCGCCGCCGACGATGTCGAGCGTCGACGTGAGCCTGGCGACGAGTGCCGGGTTGCGGTAGCCGGCGCAGATCACCATGTGCCCGAGCCGGACGCGCGAGGTCACGCCGGCGACGGCGGTCAGGGTGGTGAACGACTCGAAGGTCATCTCGTCGGTCGTGTCCGGCGTGGCGTGGAAATGGCCGAAGTCCCAGGCGGAGTCGAAGACGTCGAACGCGCCGGCGAGCCCTCAGATCGCGTCGAGTGTGGCCCAGTCGACCCGCTGAGGGGCGGTCTTGAACCCGAGCTTCAGTGCGCGAGGGTATGACGGAGCCGCGGAGACCGCAGCGCGGAACGAAGACGCGTGGGGCGCGTAGTCGCGCGTGGGGCCAGCGGGACCCGAGCCGGGCTGGCCGGGCCGACCCGACCGGGGGAATCCTGCGGCATGCGGACGCAGCGAGCGCCGGCGCCCGGTCGAAGACGAACGATCTCTCGCTTCTTCTCCACGATCAGTGAACGGCGGTCGCGCTGACAGGCGACGACCCGCGTGCGGGGGGTGACGATGCACGTGTGGGGGCACCCGCGTTGTGGAGCAACGCGGCCGGGCGTGGAGCAACGCGGCCGGGTCGTGCGGTTCCTCGCCGGATCGGCGCGTCCGCCGCGGTCTCACGGTCGTCCGCCGCGGTCTCACGATCGGCTGCGACATGCTCGGCCTGCCGCCGAAGCTGCTCTTCGGCGCCGGGAAGGGTGGCTGGGTCCTTGCTGTTCACTGATCGTGCAATTCAGTGGAGAACACGCGCGCGCCATCGAGGCCACCTGGACCGTCCGGGTGCATGCCGAGGCGGCATCCCAGCCGTCGTACCCGTGCTTTCAGCCCTGCGACACCAGGGGCCCGACCTTCATCTGCCACCTCCCGACGATCAACTGAAGGGGCCCGCCGAGGGCCATGACGCGCCGCCCGGCGAGGCCCGGCGGCAACCCGGCGAGCAAACGCCGGAAGTCACGGGTTGCGGGGTGCCCCGATCTCGTGGTGCCGGATGCAGCGCGCCTCGTAGGTCTCGACCGCCGCCCGCTCGAACCCGCCGACCACGATCAGCGGGTCGTCGACCGCCGCCGGCTGCCCGTTGACGAGCCGCTGCGTCCGGGTCGCCGTGTCGCCGCAGACTACGCAGATCGCGGTCAGCGTCGTGACCTCGTCGGCGAGCGCCAGCAGTTCCGGCATGGAGTTGAACGGCCGGCCGGCGAAGTCCAGGTTGAGGCCCGTGGCGATCACGTGCCGGCCCGTCGTCCGGAGCGTCTGCACCACGTCAACGATGGCCGGTTCGAAGAACTCCGCCTCCTCGATCCCGACCAGGTCCGCGTCCCGCTCCCGCGCGAGGGCGAGGATGAGGCCCGGCTCGCCGCGGGGAACGAGCGTCGACGGAAACCGCGCGTGGCTCCGGCTCTCTGCGAACTCGGGCGGGGTGCGGACGTCGATGTCGGGGCGCACGAGCAGCACCCGCCGGCGGGCGATCTCCGCGCGGCGGAGCAGCCGCAGCAGCTCGTCGGTCTTGCCCGACGACATGCAGCCGGCTATGACGTGCAGCCAGGGATCCGAGCGATAGAACACGAGGCCTCCGGGGGCAATCGTAGCGCCTGCGACCGGTCCGACGCGCGGCCCGGAGGCACTGCCTGGGGGGGCTCGGGTGCGCGGCCGGCGCCGGGCGGCGGCACTACCAGCGCGGCTCGGCGACCTCCGGTGGGTCCAGCTCGAGCGAGCCAGCCGCTGCACCGGCCGCGCTCGACGGGCCGGATGGCCGATGCAGCCCGCCCCGGCGGCTCGTATCGTCACTCCGTCACCGACCGAGCCCACGGGCGGGGGGCAACCTTGCTGTTCGAGAGCCTCGTCGCGACGGCAGCGATCGTGCTTGCCGTAGCAGTCGTGTCGAGCCTCCTCGCGTACTACCGTCCGGATGCGCTCGGCGATGGCGCCCCGTCCGGGGAGCCGGCCACTGCC
>JAJYJR010000529.1 GCA_021789355.1 Chloroflexota bacterium
GATCCGCGACACGATCAGGAGCGTCACCCCGATCGGTCCCCAGCCGGCCCCGGAGATCCCCGAGGCGAAGCCAGCGACCGCGCCGATCCCGCCGATCCGGGCCGGGTCGATCTCCTCATGGTCCACGTAGCCGGCCGCGTAGCCGGCGCGCAGCGTGGCGAGGACGATCGCCCCGACGACGACCACGACGAAGGCGACCGCCCGCGCGACGAGGTCGGCCGGGATCGACGAGGCGAGGAGCGCGCCGGTCACGCTGCCGACGACTCCCCCCATGATGAGCGGCACGGTGATCGAGCGCTGGACGCGGCCGACCGTGGCGTGGCTCGCCGCTCCAACCGGGATGACGAGGACCTGGAGCAGAAGCGAGACTGGCGCGGCGACGCGCGGCTCGACGCCGAGGAGGAGCAGACCCGGGACGAGCAACCCGCCGTAGATCCCGACGCTCGTCGCTGACAGCCCGGCCGCGGCGGCCAGGAGTGCCGCCGCGGCGAGGAACGGTCCTTCGTCTGCGGGCGCCGCGAGGACGACGGCGCCCGCGACGGCGAGGCCCGCGATCGGCAGGGCGGTCGCCGCCAGCCAGACCCGCAGCCAGGCGACGGCCACCCGGCGAGTGGGCGCCGGTGTCAGGGCCAACGGGCTGACCCGCGGGGCCTCCAGCGCCGCCCCGGCGAGCGGGACCGGCTCGCCGCTCACCCCGACACCGCCTCGCCGGTCCCCCGAGGCCGGACGAACTGGGCGCACTCAAGCGTCGTGCAGGAAATGATGTCGCTGTCGGGGGTGATCCCCTTCCCGTCGTAGAGCGCGTGCACCTCATGAGCGTTCTTGACGAGGACGTCCTCGCCGAAGTGCAGCGTGACCGTGTGGCTGGGCGGGGTGTTCGGAACGGGCACCTGATCGGACCTCGGAAGGAGCGGGGTGTGCGAGCCGAGCCCGACCGAACCGGTGCCGCGGTTGCGCGGCGGCGATGGCCTCAGCCCGCAGGACGGGAGGGGCGAGGCCGACTGGGAACGCTAGTCGCGATCACTCCGAGCGAGTGCGTGCGCACCACCAGCCGACGCTCGCCTGGGACAGGCGCATCGACACATCAGGTGCGCGACGGCAGTGTGCTCGCTCATTGGTTGCGAACGGTAGCAGACATCGGCGGAGCCATCAAGGATGTGGGCTCGTTCTGTGGACTCGTTCGCAGAGCAGACCAGCTCGTCGTCGAGCAGGAGGGCCCCTCGTAGGGCGCAGCAGGGCACTTGTAGGGCAGCGCGCTCACTGCCACCACGAGCCGTCCGCCCCGCAAGCCGTCGAGCTGGCGCGCAGGCAGTGGCTCCCGCGACCGAGTGGATGTTGTGGGCCGCATCGTCGAACCCGTCGATCGCAGGCGCGGCCTTGCCTGAGGTATCCGAGAGCGACCGTTTGCCAGACGTGCGGCGTGCTCTCTATGCTCGCGGAGCGACAGCGGGCACCTCAGCCGGCCGCCGGCACCCAAACGAGAAATGTCGCCCCCCGACCCGGTCCTGCGCTCTCCGCCCAGGCGCGGCCGCCCATGGCCTCGGCCAGCGCTCGGGCCACGGCCAGGCCGATACCTGAGCCGCCCAGGGCGCGTGAGCGCGACGGGTCGATTCGGTAGAAGCGCTCGAAGACCCGGTCGCGCTGCTCCGCGGTGAGCCCGGGGCCCTGGTCCGCGACGGCCAGCACAACACCCCCGCCGGCCGGGTGGCCACTCAGCGTCACGTCGCTCCCCTCGGGCCCATAACGGATCGCGTTCGCCAGGTAATTGTCCAAGACCTGTGCGAGCCGGTCGGGGTCGGCGCGCAGGGGACCCCCGTCGGACGCCACGTCGAGGCGCAGGGCGATCGAGCGCTCCTGTGCCCGTGCCGCGAACCGGTCCAGCGCGGCCTGGAGGAAGGGACCCACCTCGATCGGGCGCGGCTGCAATGGCAGCTGGCGAGCCTCGGCTCGCCAGAGCTGCTGCAGGTCTCCGACCAGCCGGGCGAGGCGCGAGGTCTCCCCGCGCAGGAGCGACCAGGTGGCCGGCACGGCCGGGATGACGCCGTCTTCCAGGCCCTCGAGATACCCGTCGAGGGTCGCGAGCGGCGTGCGCAGCTCGTGGGCGACGTCGCCGACCAGCTCGACTCTCCGGCGCTCGGTGGCCTCGAGCGACGCCGCCATCAGATTGAAGGAGGTCGCGAGCTCGCCGATCTCATCGTGTCCAACCACCGGCACACGCTCGCCATAGTGGCCAGCGGCGATCCGCTGGGCGGCGGCCGCAAGATGGGCGATCGGGCCCGAGAGCCGTGCCGAGAGGCCAAAGCTCAGGACCACGGCCGCGCCCACCGCGACCACGGTGGCGACGACAAGCGCGGTCCGCACGGCGTCCTGGAACGTGCTCCGCACGAGGCCGCTCATCATATCGCCCATGCCGACCATGCCACCGCCCATCGCGCGGCCCATGGCACGGTTGAAGACGTCGGGGGCGATGAGGCCCACGCCGGCCAGCAGGACGACGGTCCCGACCGCGATGACGGCGAGATGCGACAGGAGCAGGCGGCCGCGCAGGCGCAGGGACCCCGGGGCCATCAGCCGGGCCTGGGGACGCCCTGCCACGAGACCTGCGCTCGCCGGTGAAGTGTCACCCGCCGAGCGTCCGGCGGGCCTGCTCATACTCGGCCTCGGAGATCTCGCCCCGCGCGAACCGCTCCCGCAGGATCGCGAGCGCACGATCCGGCCCGGCGTCACGGGGCGCCGCCCCCTGGCCCGGTCGTGAGGCGGTGTTCACGCCCCAGACCACGAGCAGCACGATCGCGATCAGGATCACGATGCCGCCCAGCATCATCACCCAGCCGCCGAGACCACCGTCCCAGCCGTATCCGAACATCATGTCGTCACCCCATTTCCGGGCAGGAAGGCGTTGGCGTCCTCGATGGTGGTGATCGTCTCGAGGCGCAGCTCGACCAGCAGCCGGTCCTGCCAGGTGCCCCACAGGCGCTCGACCCGACCCTTCGCCTGGGCGGAGCTCGTGCCCAGCCAGCCGATGCCGGCCTCGTCCAACGCCCGCCCCACCTGGGTGAGAGAGCGCTTGCCGGTGAGCTGCTCGGTGAGCGTGGGCAGGCGCTTGGCGTCCTTCCAGAAGATCCCGTGGCGGTCCGAGTAGAGCGTCCAGGGGAGGCCATAGCCCTGGGCGGTGTGGGTGAGCGTGATGAAGTACCCGGCAGCATCCTCGGCGGCGCGGAACGTGGCCCCTGTGACCGTGCCCGTGGCGTCGTCGATCGCGCCCACCACGGTGGCATACGGTCGCTCGGGGCCGAACCACAGGTGGCGCGAGCCGTCGGTCTGCAGGAGCATCCCGGCGCGCGCCATGCGCTCGCGGCGGCTGCGATGCCGGGGCGGGCGGTGTACCCGGGCGGGTGGCAGTCCGGCCTCGGCGAGGATCCGGCGCAGCGTGCGCGCGGGGATGGCGATCCCCTCTCGCTCGGCCAGCAGCTCGGCGAGATGCGCCCGGTTCACCCCGGCGTACGTGGTGGCAGCAAGCGCCACCAGGCGCTAGCGGAGGGCAGCGTCGGTCCGGTTGGCAGGTGCGCGACCGGCGTCGCCGTGGCGGAGGGCATCTGGCCCCTCGCGCTCGAAGGCGGCCAGCAGGCGCCTGACCTGGCGGGTCGAGCGGTGCAGGATCACCGCCGCCCGCTCGAGGCAGAGCGTGCCCTCCTGGAGGTGGTGCAGCACCTCACTGCGCTGCGCGGGTGGTCGATCGTCACGGTGAGCTGGCTCTCTGTGCATGCCCGGCAGAGTGACAAAGTCGCTGGCCGATTACGCGTGACGCGTCCCTGGCCGTTCACACGCATCCCTGCCCTGACGTCCGTTGACACCGCGGCGGGTCCCGTCTATCGTTTGAGCGATGGCTCAAGTAAAGGCAGACGCCGTTCCCGGGGCGGACTTCCTCCATCCCGACGAGGTGATCCCGCTCCTCGAACGGCTCATCGACGGCGCACGGGCGCGAGCGGGCGCGGATTGGTTCGAGACGCTCGCGGACGCGACCCGCATCCGCATCCTCCAGGCCCTTTCGCTCGCGCCGGAGTGGTGTGTGGGGGACCTCGCGCTGGCCCTCGCGCTGTCCGTGTCGGCGCTGTCGCACCAGCTCCACTACCTGCACGAGCGGGGTGTGGTAGCGCGCCGCAAGGAAGGGCGGCTGGTGTTCTACGCCCTGGCGGACGAGCACGTCCGGCACGTGCTCCTCGACGCCCTCGCGCACGTCGCCGAGCCCGTCCGCTGATGCCCGATACGCAGGGGTCGGCGGCCGCCGCCCACCGCACCCGGCTGGTGGCCGTCCTGCTCTTGAGCCTCACGATCCTCGCGGTCGAGGTTGCCGGCGCAGCCCTGGCCAACAGCCTCGCGCTGCTCGCCGACGCCGGGCACATGCTCACCGACGTGGCCGGCGTCGCGATGGCACTCCTCGCGATCTGGTTCGCGGACCGTCCGGCGACCAACGGCCGCACGTTCGGCTACCTGCGCCTCGAGGTCCTCGCCGCGGGCGCCAACGCGACGCTCCTCTTCGGAATCGCCGCCTTCGTCCTCGTCGAAGCCTGGCGGCGCCTCGCCCAGCCTCCCGAGGTCGCCTCGGGGCTCATGCTCGCCGTGGCCGTGGTCGGCCTCGTCGCCAACGCCGTCT
>JAJYJR010000530.1 GCA_021789355.1 Chloroflexota bacterium
GTAGTCGAGCGCCGCGCGGGGGAGCTCGTCGGCGAACGTGTAGCCGGGACCGCCGCGGCCGGTGCCGGTCGGGTCGCCGCCCTGGATCACGAACCCCGGCACGATGCGGTGGAACAGGACGCCGTCGTAGAACCCCTGGCGCGCCAGCTTCTCGAAGTTGGCCACGGTGTTGGGCGCGGCGTCGCGCTCGAACTCGATGGTGAACGTGCCGAGCGTGGTCTCGATGGTCGCGGACAAGTTCGATGGTGCCTCCAGCGGTCGAGCAACCCTAGCACAGGGCCGTCGAACGGGCCCGGGACGGGAGGCGGACGGCCTCGGTGCCGGCGCGCGGGACCGAGAGCGCGGCAGGCAGCCAACCGTGCCCGGCACGGGCCGATCAGCCGCCCGAGGCCCCCGCCGCGGGCGTGGACTGGCCCGGGCTCGCCCCCGGTCCGCTCAGCGTCGCGGACAGGATCTTCACCGGCTGCAGCGCCTGGTCGTCGTTCGGGCCGCCGCGTGGACCGGCGGCGATCTGCTGCGCCACCTCGAGCCCGCTCGTGACCGTGCCGAAGATGGTGTAGTTGTGCGGGAGCGAGGCGGCCTGCGAGCCGACCACGATGAAGAACTGGGACCCGTTCGTGTTGGGGCCCGCGTTGGCCATCGCCACGGTTCCCGGCGTGTAGCTGCCCGCGAACGGTTCGTCAGGGAAGGAGTAGCCGGGCCCGCCGGTCCCCGTCCCGGTCGGATCACCGCCCTGGATCACGAAGCCGGGGATGATGCGATGGAAGACGGTCCCGTCGTAGAACCCGGCCCGCACCAGGTTCTCGAAGTTCTGTGCCGCGACCGGGGCGCTGCTCGTGAAGACCTGGATCACGATGTCGCCCTTCTGTGTGTGCAGGGTGACCGTGGTCCCGTCGCCGCCCGGCTGCGCGGGCGCCGACGCGAGCGGCGTCGCGGTGGGCGGCCTGAGCTGTCCGGCCGAACCGCCGGCGGCGGGCAGGCCGGCGGAGGAGGCGGCTGCGGTTGACGCGGGCGGGGCGCCGGAGGCACCGCCCGGGCCAACCGGCGCCGCGGCTGAGCAAGCTCCGAGAAGCAGCGCGACGGCGAAGTCGGCGAGCAGGGCGCGCGGGGCGCGCGGCGTGATCGAAGGCAAGGTTCCACTCCGGGTGCGGGTGTCGACCGCGTAGCGTATCCGACCTGCGCGGTGTTCCGTCAGCGCGGGTCGGCCGCTGCCGCCCGGGCGGCGGCCGGGTACTCCACGCGCCCCGAGAGCAGCGCCTCTCCCAGGATCACGGCCGACACGCCCACGTCGCGGAGCCGGCGAACCCCGTCCAGCGTGCCCACGCCCCCCGCGACCAGGAACTCGGCGTCGGCGGCGGCGATCAGCCCGGCCAGGAGGCCGAGGTCCGGCTCCGCGCCCCCGTGGGAGAGGACGAAACGCTGGACGCCCCCATCGACGAGGCTCGAGACGAGCGATTGCAGCGCCGGGGCCCGCCCCGATCGCCAGGGGTACTCGCGGAGGCGCTCAGGCCGTGGATCGAGTCCGACCGCGAGCCAGCTCCCGGCCACGTCCAGGCAGGCACGCAGGGCCTCTGCGTCCTCGGCCACTGCCAGCAGGGGCATCACCACCCTGGTCGCCCCGGCCGCGAAGAGGAGCCGGATCTGGTCCGCGCCGTCGGCACCGCCCGCGACCTGCAGCGGCGCTGCGACCTCCGCGGCCACGCGGCTCACCACGTCGAGCGCGACGGGCCGGCCGGCGCGTGCTCCGTCGAGGTCCACCAGGTGGATCGCGGGCGCTCCGAGCTCCACGAAGTGCCGGGCGATCCGTTCGGGACGGTCGGTCGGCGTCCCGGCGCCCGTCGACGCGCCGGGCCAGAAGACGAGCCGGGAGCGCCCTGCGGTGACGTCGATGCTCGGGACGACCTGCATCAGGCAGGCTTGTTCCCCACGCCTGCCGTCTCGGCCGTCGGGGGTGTGGGCACCTCGGCCGACGGCAGCGTCGGACCGCCTCCCTCGCCCGCGAGCAGCCGGCGGTGGAACGAGATCGGGAGCCCGCCGGAGTAGAGCAGCTGGTCGTGGAACCGCCGCAGGGAGAACGCGTCGCCCAGCCGCCGCCGCTCGTCGTCGCGAAGCCGCAGGAGGAGCACCTTGCCGAGCAGGTAGCTGAGCTGGTAGGTGGGGGTGTAGGTGTAGCGGAGGACCTCGGCCCGCGCGTTGGCCCGCTCGAACCCGGTCCGGTCCACCAGGAAGTCGGTCGCCTGGTCCACGGTCATGTCGCCGCGATGCATGCGCACGTCGAGCACGACCCGGCAGGCGCGCCAGATCGCGTCGGTGAACATCGCCACCATGAACCCGGGCGCGTCGTCGAAGCCTTCCTCGCGCATCATCTGCTCGCTGTACATGCCCCAGCCCTCCACGAACTCGGCCGCCTCGACCAGGGCGCGCACCAGGCTGGGATGCGTGTTCGCCGCCGAGAGCTGCAGATGGTGGCCCGGGTAGGCCTCGTGGATGCTGGTGTTGCTGATCGACGCGCGGTAGTGCTCCCGCATCGCCGACGTGCTGGCGTCGACGGACGGGGTGACCACGTAGATGCCCGCGGGATGCGGGTCGAAGCGCGGCGGCTGGAAATACGCGGCGAACGGAACCGCCGCGTTGCGCAGGTATTCCGGGGTGGCCTGGACCGTGAGCGTCTCGCCCGGCGGCAGCGTCGCCAGGCCCCGGTCGACGATGTGTCCGCGGGCCCGCAGCATCGCGTCGCGGTAGGCGTCCAGGGCCTCCTCGAAGGTGGCCGGGTGGTCGGACTTGAGGCGATCGAGGATCTCCGCCTCGGTCGCCGCCGGGTCGACCTCGAGAGCCGCCTCACGCCGCCCACGGCGGTTCGCCTCGAGCTGCTCCTCGCCGATCACGAGGATCTCGTCCGAGGTCAGCCCCTCCAGGGCCCGCAGCTCCACGAGGCGCTCGTACCGCTCGCGCCCGAGCGGCCAGTCGCCGGTCCCGTCGGCCATCCGCCCGCGCAGCCAGCCGGCGTATTCGACCACGGCCGACGCGGCGCGCTCGGCGGCCGACTCGATCCGTCGGAGGGCCGGGCCGCCCGACGGCCAGGTGCGCACCGCCGCCCCCACCACATCGCCGAAGAGTGCCGGCATCTCGGCCGCGGATTCCAGGTCGATCTCGTTCCAGATCCGAACGGGCCGCGCGGTCAGCCTGGTGCGGTGCTGCGCCAGGGCGTCCGGAACGGCCTCGAGCCGGGACGCGATCGATTCGAGCCGGTCGGACAATGGGGCGAAGTCCCGAGCGAGGATCGAGAAGACCGCGTCTCCGACCTCCTCCATGGCGCAGGAGCGCCGCTCCCAGCCGCGCTCCTCCTCCAGGTCGAAGAGGCTGAGCCGGGAGCCGTGCAGCGCCAGCTCGCGCTCGAAGCGAACCTCGTCCGAGAGTCCGTCGGCGTCGAGCGCCTCCACGTCCGCCATGAAACGGCGCTCGTGGGCGATCCGGTCGACGATGGCGTCCCGGCTCCCGTCGCCCATCCGGTGGTCCTCGGAGTGGATCCCGACGAACGTCGCGAAGACCGGCATGGCCCGGATCAGGTACGCAAAATGATCGTCGACGAGCGCCCAGAAGCGCGCGTCCAGCGGCTGGCTCATCTCACTCCGTCCCATCTCACCGGGCGCAGGGCCACGCTCGGTTACTGGCTGCTCAGCTGGCCGGGGTGGCCGGCCGGGGCGCCGCGCCACATTCGGCCAGCGCGGACCGGCAGGCGGCGATCACGCGCTCGACGTCTGCCGCGTCCACGCCGTAGTGGGTCACCGCCCGGATCGTGTCGTGCGGGTACGCGACCATCAGGACGCCCTCGGCGCGGAGCGCGTGGAGGAACTGGTCGCGCAACTCGCGGGGCGAGCGCGCGGCGGCCCCGCTTGCCGGGTCCGTGGCCGCGACGCCGAACACGACGAAGTTGGTGGTCGCCCGCGCGGGATCGAGACCGACGATGCCGGGCATGGAGGCCAGGGCCTCGGCCAGGCGCCGGGCGTTCACGTGGTCCTCGGCGAGCCGCTCGATCATGCCGTCATTGCCGTCGCGCAGGGCGACGATCCCGGCCGCCGCAAGGACGCCCACCTGCCGCATGCCGCCGCCCACGAGCTTGCGCGCGCGCCGGGCCCGGGCGATGAAGCCTCCCGGGCCGACGACGACCGACCCGATCGGGCAGGCCAGGCCCTTGGAGAGGCAGAAGGTGGCCGAATCGGCCGGAGCCACCAGGTCGGCGGCGCTGACCCCCAGGGCCACCGCGGCGTTGAAGAGGCGTGCGCCATCCACGTGGAGCGGGACGCCGTGGCCATGCGCGATCGCGGCGATCTCGGCGGTGTAGGCCGGAGTCAGGGGCTGACCCATCGAGTGGGCGTGGGTGTTCTCGAGGACGATCAGCGCGGTCCGGGGTTCGTGGAGGTCGAGCGGGTCCCGGAACGCGGCGTCGACCAGGTCGGGGTCCATGGTCCCGTCCGGCCGCGCCGGGATGCCGCGCGCCGACGCCCCGACGATCACCGCGTGCCCCGCCTGCTCGTCCATGAGCGTGTGCGACTCGGCCTCGGCGATGATCTCGCCGCCGCGGGGCACGTGCGCGATCAGCGACACCAGGTTCCCCATGGTGCCGGAGGCGACGAACAGGCCGCCTTCCATCC
>JAJYJR010000531.1 GCA_021789355.1 Chloroflexota bacterium
ATGAGGACCGTGCCGTCGAGGACGACCGCGAAGTACTGGCCGACGTGGGTCGTCGACCAGTCCGCGAAGAGCCGCGTGCCCTGCGGGGTGAACCGAAGGTCGATGGCAGGACTGCCGCTCGTGTCCGCGGTCGCGTGTGCGCTGGCGATGTCGATCGAGCCGAGCAGCGGCGCGAGCGTGGGATCGAGCGTGTCGCCGGGGTTCGGGAGGGGCTGCGTCCCGCGGCCGCCGGTCGAGCTCCCATACGTCGCGGCCGGCAGCGGCACGAACGAGACCTCGCCGGTCGTCGTGAGCACGGCCCGTACTGCGCCCTGGTCGGCAGACGCGGGCACCCTGACCGTGATCGTGTCTCCCGCGGCGATCGTGAAGTTGGCGACGCCGAGCGCGCGCAGGCGGGCCGAGAGGACGCCGATGGCCTGGTCGGTCACCGACTTCGGGGGCGTGGAGGCAGCCGGACGGACGACGAACTCGGTCATGCCAGAGGCGACCGGCGTGGCCGCCGGGGGCGGCGACGGCGGACCGCTCGCCGGCCCGACGGCCACGCCGGGTGGCGTCGGCATGGCGGGCACGACATTCGCCGGATCGGCGGGAACCGGCGCGATGCTGCCCACCATCGTCGCGAAGTCGTCGAGCACGCCGTCCTGCTCGAGCGTGGCGAGGTCGCGGTAGGTGCCGGCAGCCTCGAGCGTCAGCCCGAACGGCTGGCCGCCGGCAATGGCGTAGGCGACGACGAGCAGGGTCGGCTGCTCCATGCCGCTCATGGCGGTGATGGCGTAGAGCTTCGCGTCGGGCAACGTGCGCACCAGGTGGTACGTGAAGTCGGCATCCATCATGTGCTCGAGGGCTGCCGTCCAGCCGGCGAGATCAGGGTGCTGCTGGAACAGGCTCCACTGCGCGACGTTCGTGTTCGGGCCCATCGACGTTCCGAGCACCTTCAGGTTCGTGACGAGCACCTCGACGCCCTGCACCTGCGAGCCCTGGAATCCCGGCGCGATGTAGAAGCGCTGCATCCCGTCGCCGCTCGTCGTCTTCCAGTTCGCCGGCCGGAGCATGCGGTAGCCGTAGGCGCCGTCGGTCTGCTCGACCCAGCTTGAGACCAGGGCGCTGTGGGGGGACGGCAGGCGGCTCCCAGTGGGCAGGGCCCCCGCGGTCGGGCCCGACGGGAACGGGTGCAGGAGCACGACCGCGAGCGCGGCGACGACCACGACCGCGAGTCCCGCGAGGGTGAGCACGAACGACCCCCGGCGGGTCCGCGGCCACGGCACGCGCGAGCGCGGCCGCCGCTGCGGCACGTCGAGGACGGCCAGGCGGAGCGCGGGCGGGACCTCGGCAGGCGCCAGTTCGTCGAGGACCGCGCGCAGGTCGGCATTGAAGCGTTCGTCGCTCATCGTGAAGCTCCCCCGTCCGCGCGGTCGGCGGCGTCGTACGCGGCATGCAGCGCCTCGAGCGCGGCGTGCAGGCGCGACCGCACGGTGCCCGGCCGTTCGCCCGTGCGCTCGGCGACCTCGTCGAGCGTGAGACCGCCGAAGTAGTGCAGCACGACGACCTCGCGCTGCCCGGCCGGCAGGTCGGCCAGCACCCGCCGCAGGGCGTCGGCCTCGGCCAGGCGGGTCGCGGGGAAGGCCGTGGCCGGCTCCGGCGCGTCGTCCATCGGCAGCGTGCGGACACGTCCTCGGCGTCGCAGGCGATCCCGGCAGCCGTTGACGAGGATGCGCTGGAACCACGGCCCGAACCGCTCGGCATCGCGCAGGCTTCCGAAGCGGTCCCACGCCTGGACCGCCGCGTCCTGCACGGCATCCTGCGCCTCGACCTCACTGCCGAGCAGCACCGCCGCCAGCCGGTAGGAGGCGGCCAGCTGTCGATCTGCGAGCCGGGCGAACGCGTCCTCGCGATCGGCCGCCGTATCGACCACCGCGCGCTCCGTCACCGCCGCCTCCCGTCCGAACATGCCGTTCCAGACGATGCAGCCCCCCGGCTGGTTCGATCTTCGCGCATGCACCTCGGGCGCGCGAGGTCGATCTGCGCATCCCTGGGGGTCGAACGCCCCTTGACCCGTCGCGGTGGGCAAGGTGATCCTCGATTCCCACGATCGATTGAACCTTTCGCGCCGTCGCTGCGTCTGATGGGGGCGTGATCGGGGAGGCCGTTCGCGCGAGGGAGAGGGAGTTGACCACGGAGGTGCTCCGGGGGGAGGCCGCGGGGCCGATCGAGGGTGCCTTCGGGCGCCACGTCGAGGCGTCCCTCGACCGTTCCTGTGCGCTGGCGGCGGTCATTCTCGGCGACCGATCGGAGGCCGAGGACGCCGTGCACGACGCGGTCTGCACCGCCTGGCGGGGGCTCGACGGGCTGCGCGATCCGGAGCGCATGGAGGTGTGGTTCACGCGCATCGTGGTGAACGCGTGCCGCGACCGGCTGCGCCGCCGGCGCGTCCGACCGATCACCCTCGAGCTGCCGGCGAGCCTTCCGGCGCCCGACCCGAGCGGCGATCTCGCCACGCTGGACGCGCTCGAGCGTCCGATCCTCGGGCTCTCGCCCGAGCATCGGACGGTCGTCGCCCTGCGCTTCTGGGCCGACCTCTCGCTCGAGGAGATCGCGGAGCGGACGGGTGAGCGTCTGGGCACCGTGAAGTCGCGGCTTCACTACGCCCTCGAGCGCCTGCGCGAGAGCTACGAGCGCGAGACCTCCGAGGGGAGGACGGCACGATGAGCGACGAGCAGTTCGAGCGCGACCTGCGGCGGACACTCGAGCGTATGACAGCGGCAGACGCGGCATCGCTCGAGCTCCGCCGCCGGGTCGGCGAGGTGCTCGCGACTCCGCGTGGCTCTGTGCGTCCCTCATGGCGCCTCCTGCCGCGCCTGGCGGCCGGCGTGGCCGCCGTCATCCTCGTGGTCGCCGCCGCGGGCCTGCTGTTCGCGCTCCACCCGCAGCAGGCGGTGGCGCCCGGCTCCAGTGCATCGCCGAGCGTCGCTCCTTCGCAGTCGCCCGCGGCGGCTGATGTGGGTTCGTCGTGGCTCGCGCGCGCCGGCTCACTGATCCAGGCCCTCGGGTATGAGGTTCCCGCGGAAGGGACGGTCGGCCAGGAGGTGGACACGGCGACCGGTGCGACGAACACGGTCGTGCGGTTCGGAACGGCCTGGCAGGTGCAGTGGGACGCCGCCGGCGTGCTCACCTTCGTCTTCCGCGCGGCACCATCCCCGAGCACACCGGCCGTCGCGAAAGACGTGGCGTCAGGCCGTGTCGTGTCGGTCGCGGGGGCCGTCGGCTACACCCTCCCGACCGACTCGATCCCGCTCACGTTCGGCGGTGATCTGTGGAGCGCGTCGTGGGCGCCGACGGTGGACGGCGTGCCGACGATCGACGACGACACGGGGATCACCCTCTACGCGGACGGCTCGTTCGCCGGGTTCCACCGCCTGGACCGGACGCTCGAGCCGAAGCCCTCGCACGTCCTCACCCGCGCCGAGGCCGAGGCCGCGTTCCTCGCCGCCCGCACCTCGCGCAGCTCGCTGCCACCCGTGCGGGTCATCGACGCGACGCTCACGTGGGCGCCGCCCGTCGCGCCGGGGAGCGGTCCCTCACCGACACTCAGGCTGTGCTGGGTGCTGACCATGCAGGTCGTCGGCGGCCAACCCGGGCAGCTCGCGCGGGCCGTGCTCGACGCGGACACGGGTGTCGAGCTGTGGGGTGACACGACGGCATAGGACGGCGACGAGTCCGGATCGCGCGGGATGCGACGTTATCGGGTCATGGGAGTGCGCGACCGGCGTCGGCTGCACGCGCCACAAGGAGCGGGGATTGTCGCGGCCATCGCCGTGCTCGTCACGGTCGTCGGCCTGGCCGTGATCGGCGGCTGTTCATTGGAGCGGACTGTGGGTGTGGGATCCATCTTCCGGACAACCGACCCTCGACCTCACGCGAATCGTGCACCATCGTCGAGCAGTCTTGGGTGATGCCGTAGTGGAGTGCTGTCATGGGCGGTCTGTCTGATCCGCGGCTTCTCGGGGCCGCCTGGGCCAATGAGGAGCGCCTCGCCAACGGCCAGACGGAGACGCGTCAGGCGCGGGAGCACAGTGCCGCGGATCGAGACGCCGCGGAGGCACGGGTCACTGCGAAGCCCAAGGATGGGCGGCTCCATCGGGTCGCGGGTCTGCTGCGCCGGCACCGCTGACTGCTCTGACCGACGTTCGGCGGCGGGCTCCGGCGGGTCCACGCGATCCGCGGTCTCCCGCACAGGGAGACCACGCAGGCGACCTCGAGCCCGGGCTGCGCGCTCAGCACGTTCTCCTCCAGCGCCACGACACCCGTCGCGAGACATCCATTTCGGAGACGAGCGCGGATGTAGATCTCCCTGCCGTGTGTGTGAGAACGACAGCCGCTCGCCACTCGACGGCGCCCGTCTCGTCATTTGGCCGCCATGGATGCTTTGGGGGGTGGCATCCAGATCGTGAAGAAGCTCGATCCAGCGAGATTCCGGTGGTTTCGGAAGGCCGGCGAAGGCAGACGACTTGAGGAAGCCGAGGTGTGTGGACCGACTTGAGCTTGACAGTCGGCACATTACTACGAATACTTCGTAGTATGTTGACCCTGCCATCTCGAAGCGGACTCGAGCTCCTGGTCGCGCTGGACCAACTCGCCGACGCGCCGCTC
>JAJYJR010000532.1:0-1159 GCA_021789355.1 Chloroflexota bacterium
GGCAGCAGGCGGTGCGGCACTGACGGCGAACGCAGCCCGAGAGCCTGCGAGTCGGGCTCGTCGCGAGTCACCCTTCGTCAGCCCTCCTGTGCCACCGGTCAGAAGCAGATCGGGTGTGTGGACTGCTATGCGAGCGGATCCGCGGCTCGGCCGTAACGCGCGATCATATCGCGGCTGTCAAACCTTGCCGTTGCCGCTCCCAGCGCGTTCCTCGAGCGTCGTCGAGCGATCCGTGCGGCAGCAGCCGACGCCCGCTGCACGCCACGTCTTGTTAGCCCCGATCCGCCGATGGACGCGGTGTGACGGGCTGCCAGAACGAGGAATCGGGCCCCGCTGAACACGGAAGGTGGCGTGGAGAAGCCCATCCAACCCGGCGAAGTGGAGCACCGGACAGATGCGATCATTGAACAGCCTGGACCGGCTCGACACCGCCTTCGACGACGACCACTTGGTGGCCGACGCGGGCCTCCTCCTGCCGGCCACCCTGGCCGGGCATCTCGGGTTTCCTGCGCAGCTTTCGCTGGGGCCACGTCCGCCAGCTGGACCGCGTTCTCGTCGAGCAGCCGCCCACGCCGTAGGACGCGCAGAAGCTCATCGCCCTGTTCGCGGTTGCCCGGGGCGTCTACGGGGTGGCCGGGGCGATCGTCCCCAGCCTGACCATTCAGCTCATCATCGGGCTGCTCTTCGCAGTCGGCACGCTGCTCGGCGTCAGCCGGGTTGGCGGTCGCCTGTCCACGAAGCTGTTCGTTGCCGGCCAGCTCGCGGCGAGCTCGGTGGACCTCGGCTCCTCCGTTGCCGTACTGGGATCGTCGCTTCTCGGCTCAGCGTGCAGGGGTCGGGTCAAGGCGCAGTGTCGGTCGTTCAGCCGGTCCGTCTCCTCGACCTGCCCTCGGAACCGGACGTGCGGCTCTCGTCGCATCCGGCTCTCCGCGGACTCATGCCACCGGTGCTGGTGGCCCTGTCGGCTCGTTCGCCCAGTGGTTCGGGATCCGGGCGGCGAATGATCGCCACCGTTCGTGGCCGGAACAACTCGGTCCCACCGTCGCGGATCTTCCAGCCCGCGAGGAAGCGACGGTGCAGGGTGCCCCAGTTCAGCTGGTGCCGAAGCCGGGACTCGAACCCGGACGAGGTTGCCCTCAACGGTTTTTGAGACCGTCGC
>JAJYJR010000532.1:1169-2607 GCA_021789355.1 Chloroflexota bacterium
CGTCGCGTCTGCCTGTTCCGCCACTTCGGCACGCGTGACTCGTGCTCAGCAACCGCCCTTCGGCGGCCAGAAATGGCCACCAGCGGCCGTCCGTGGACCCCACTCTGGGGTCCACGTGGGGTCCATCTGGCGCCATTCCGCGCACCCCCACATGGGCGAGCGGGACGGCCGGGATGGAGCGGGACTGGGCATCACGGGGGCGATCGTACACCGGCGAGGAGGATGGATCGGGGGGCGGCGACCGGACGACCTGAGCCCTCGGGGCAAGTGCCTGACGCGAGCCCGGATTGCAGCGGCTGGGGCCGGTGCGCACGATGAGCCACCTCGTCTCGCGGCCACCCGTGCACAGCACGCGATCGCCGACGGCTCCGGGCAAGCGCCGCGACACGCGCCGGCGCCGAGCTCAGGCGCACCCAGACGGGGACCGCGCACATTCTCGTGGTCTCAACCGTCTCCACGGTACTTCGGGCCGGGGGCGCGGCGGCGTCCGGCCACGCGCGGCAACGCGGGGTCGAGGTGACGGCGCCGGATGACTGGGGCGGTGCGACGGCGGATTCCCGGGAGTGCGGACGGACCATCGAGGCGAGCTTCGGGTTGGGCGCGCCACCCGACCCGCGGTCACCAGCCGGCCGCGGGAACGGCCACCTGGCTCGCTCGAGGCATCCCGGGGCCATCGGCGAGCTGACCCTCGGCTGCAACCTGCCCGAGTGCCGGCCCGCACGGGGCAATCCAGCGGACTCGCGCTCGCGGTCGGGCATCGCGGCGGGACTCCCTGCCGACGTCCCCGGCGCGCCGCACGGCCCCGGCACTGCTACGATCCACTGGCTCCCGTGAAGACGCGCGTACCGCTCGCGTATCAGCTGCTGATCTACCAGGTCGGCGTGCTCCTGCTGGCCATCGTTGCCGGCGCCGCGCTGATCGTCTGGCAGGCGCGCCAGGAGCTCGACCGGCAGTACGAACAGCGCGCCCTGGCCGTGGCGGAGAGCGTGGCGGCGATCCCCAGCATCCAGCAGGCGCTGCTCGCGGGCGACCCGACCCGGTTCATCCAGTCCACCGCAGAAGCGCTGCGCCACGACACCGGCGCGAGCTACATCGTCGTGGCGAACCGGCAGGGGATCCGGTTCTCCCATCCGGACGCGGCCCTGATCGGCAAGCCCATCGACGAGAGCCCGGCCACCGTGCTGGCCGGGAACACCTGGGTGGGCGTCCAGCGCGGCACGCTCGGTGTGTCGGCCCGGGGCAAGGCGCCCATCCGTTCCGGCGGCCAGGTCATCGGCATGGTGTCGGTGGGATATCTCGAGACGAGCGTGGGCAGCCATCTGCTCGGGGAGCTGCCGATGTACGGGCTCGGGATCACGGTCTCGCTGCTGCTCGGCATCGCGGGCTCGCTGCTGCTGGCCCGGCGCCTCAAGCGCCAGACCCTCGGGCTCGAGCCGTA
>JAJYJR010000532.1:2707-4647 GCA_021789355.1 Chloroflexota bacterium
GCAGCCATCTGCTCGGGGAGCTGCCGATGTACGGGCTCGGGATCACGGTCTCGCTGCTGCTCGGCATCGCGGGCTCGCTGCTGCTGGCCCGGCGCCTCAAGCGCCAGACCCTCGGGCTCGAGCCGTACGAGATCACGGGCCTGCTCGAGGAGCGCGAGGCCAGCCTGCACGGGATCCGCGAGGGAGCGCTCGCCACCGACCGTGACGGCCGCATCACGCTCGCCAACCCCGAGGCGATCCGGCTGCTGGCACTGCCACCCGACGTACTGGGCAAGCCCGTCGTGCAGGTGCTGCCGCCGGGACGGACGGCCGACTTCGTGGCCGGTCGGCTGAAGGACGCCGACGAATTGCTGCTCTCGGGCGACAAGATCGTCCTCGCGCGTCGGCGCCCGGTCGAGGTGCGCGGGGAGCCGATCGGCCACGTGATCACCCTGCTCGACACGGGCGAGCTCAACGACCTCTCGGGCGGCCTGGGCGTGGCGGGCCTCACGGACGCCCTGCGCGCACAGGCACACGAATACTCCAACCGCCTGCACACCATCGCCGGCCTGATCGAGTTGGGCCGTCCAGAGGAGGCGATGTCCCTCATTGAGAAGGCATCGCGGACCGACCAGCAGCTCAGCGCGGCGCTGGTCGAGCAGGTCGGCGACCCGGTGCTGAGCGCCCTGCTGTTATCGAAGGCCGCAGTGGCGCTGGAGCGCGGGATCGAGCTCGAGATCTCGGCCGAGACCACCGCCGCGCCCAGCCCTCTGCCGGCGCATGATCTGATCACGCTGGTCGGCAACCTGGTCGACAACGCCCTGGACGCGGTCGCCGGCGCCTCGGGCGAGCGACGGGTGAGCGTGAGCGTGCAGTCGCACGACGGCCAGCTCGGCATCCAGGTCCGGGATACCGGGCCCGGAGTCCCGCCTGCCATCCTGGAGAAGATCTTCCGTGAGGGCTTCAGCACCAAGCCGCGCATGCGCGGGCGGCCGCGGGGGCTGGGACTCGCGCTGGTGCTCGAGACGGTCCGCAGGCTGGGCGGCGAGGTGGACGTGGCGAACGACGGTGGCGCGGTCTTCACGGTGCGCGTGCCGATCCCCGCCGCTCCCGAGCCGACTGTCGCCGTGGTGGGGACCTGACGTGATCCGGACCCTGTGCGTCGACGACGACTGGCGGGTGGCTGAGCTGCACGCCGACTACGTACGGCGCGTGCCGGGCTTCGCCTTGGCGGGCATCGCCCACGGAGGGCTGGAGGCGCTGGCGAAGATCGACGTCCAGCGGCCGGACCTGGTGCTGCTCGACCTCTACCTCCCCGACATCCCCGGTCTCGAGGTCCTGCGCCGCCTGCGCGAGGAGGCGCATCCGCCCGTCGACGTGATCGTGATCACGGCGGCCCGCGACGTGCCGAGCCTCCAGGCGGCCATCCGCGGCGGGGTCGTGCACTACCTCATCAAGCCATTCCTGTTTGGAGCCTTCGAGGAGAAGCTGCGCTCATACGCGGCTGCGCGGGAGCGGCTCGCGGCCCTGTCGGAGGCCGACCAGGGGGCAGTGGATCAAATCTTCAGCGAGCTTCGCCCGGCCGCCCGGGAGGCGCTGCCGAAGGGTCTCTCGGAGCTCACCCTCGATCTCGTGCTGGACACGCTTCGTCGCACCGACGCCGGCCTGCCCGCCATCGCCATCGCGGAGGCCACCGGCCTGAGCCGCGTCACGGCCCGGCGGTACCTGGACCACCTGTGCCAGACGGGCGCGGTCGAGCTGGTCCTTCGCTACGGCTCCCCGGGCCGGCCCGAGCACCGCTACCGGCTGGCGCGCGGGACACGCACGCCCGACTGAGCCGGGGCCGTCCCGCCCACGCGGCAGGGGCCTAACGGCCCGGCTCGCGGGACCAATACGACCACAACGGTCACTGCGGCCACAAGGCTTCCCCGGCCCGCGCCCGCTGCCGAGAGTAACGGTCA
>JAJYJR010000533.1:0-3105 GCA_021789355.1 Chloroflexota bacterium
ACGTCGTCGTAGGGCGCGAAGTAGGTGACGTCGGTGATGGTCACCGGCACGGCTCGGCCCTCCGCTCGACGACCGTCCCGGTCGGAGTGAGGAACGTCAGCTTCCCCCGGTAGGCCCGGTGGAAGTGACAGACCGGGTGGCCGCCGCGAAGCTCGCTGGCGGGCAGACCGCAGCGGCGCAGACTCCCCACCCGGCCGATGCGGACGTCGCAGGTCACGACCAGCCCCGCCACCACTGCCACAGCCAGTGCGCCTGCGGCAGGCTGATCAGGATGAACACGAGCACGGCGGTGTCGAGCAGGTCGCCGTCCGGCATCCGCAGGCGCAGCAGCCGCGAGGCCGCGATGATCGCCACGGCACTCGCCGCCACCGTCAGCAGCGCCCCGGCCAGCAGCCGCGAGCGCAGCGCCTCGTTGCTCCGGTCGAGCCGCCACACGCTCCACTGGAGGTAGGTGGCCCGGAGGTCGATCAGCCACAGGACGATGAGCAGGGCCGATGCCACGTCGAGTGGCTGGATCGTCAGTGACGCGCCTCCTTCTGGACCTGCCCGGCCCTGCGGTACGACTCCAGCAGCCGCTCCGTGCGCCTGCTGGCCGAGCGCGCCACGGCCACCGTCTGCTCCGAGGCGATGCGCGCCTCGATGGCCCTCCGGTGCAGCGCCTCGGAGGCGTCGCGGTCGTGCCGCAGCGCCGAGGTCAGCCGCCCGAGGGGGACCAGCCCGGCCGCCAGCCGCGCCAGATCCCCCCACCTGCTACCGTCCACCGCCCGGCCCTCCGCCGTGCAGGTCGTCGCTGATCCCGTCCAGCGTCCGCTCGAACACGCGGTCGCGCTCCTGACTGACCGCCGCCAGCTTGTCGACCACGCTGGTCAGCCGCACCACCGCGTCGGTGTTGCGCTCGACCTGCGTGTCCGCCGTCTGCCGCATCCGCACCTGATCATCGTAGAGCGACCGCACCAGCACGTCCCCGCGGAGGAACGCCCCGAGGATGCCGGTCATGGCGGCGATAAACAGCACCGCCCACGGGTCGAGCCCGTTCGGCAGCGGCAGGGTCAGTGACGATCCTCGGGGGACTTGAAGGCCGCCGGCACCCGGAAGTAGTCCGGCAGCCTCCCGCCCGCCGGATAGATCCCAGCCAGCGTTCCCAGCGCGGCAGCCTCGGGACGCGTCTCGACGACCTCTCCGCCCAGCTCGGTGAGCACGTCGACGGCCTTCGTCTCGTGCCACTCACGCGGCGGCGTAGGACCGTCGGAGACGACCGTGATGCTCGTACCCGATGGGTACCACTCCAGCACGGTATCCCGCCGTCCTTCGCCGTTCTCGCCGGTCTCCGCCAGCGCGACGCGGACCTGCGCGAGCTGCGCGTCCGAGAGGGGCGCCTTCGCCACCGCGTCGAGGATGCGGCGGGTGAGCCGGTCGTCGCGCTTGCGCTGCGCCAGCTCCATCGCGTGCCGCACCCGGCGGGCGACGCGCTTGTCGTTGCGGTGGCCCTTGCTCACGGCTGCTCCCCCGGGGCGACGCCCTCGACGACCTTCGGGAGCGCCCTGCGCGCGGCCTTGAGGTCGCCCTTCCTGCCGCCGACCGTGACCAGCAGGTTCGCGGCGGCCTGCATCGGCGTGATCCCGGCCGCTCCCGCCGCGGCGGTGAGCTGCGCGAGCACGATGTTGCGCGCGTCGCCGTGGGGATCGCTGGGTCGACCGCACCCGCAGCTCAGACACACCGCTCCGGTACCTCCTCCGCGACGATCAGGTGGCGCACGCCGCGCCGCCCCATCTTGAGCTGCGTCAGCTCCAGCGCGTCCTGCTGCGCCTGCCGGGGGCCGTCGCCCTCGCGCTGCCAGTGGACCCGCAGGTCGACCCGGCGCTGGAACCCGGCCCCGCACTCGATGCAGACGTACCGCGGCGGGGTCACCACCCGAGCAGCCCCGCCGTGTTGGTCGCGGCCCCGACGACGCCCGCCAGCGCCAGCATCAGGAGGCCGATCCGGCCCCAGCCGCGCTCGGCCGCGGGGCGCCGCAGGTACAGCCAGAGCAGCCCCAGCGCGAGCAGCGTGACGCCGCCCTTCGCCAGCAGCAGGCCGCCCGGTCCGTCCTCCGCGTAGGCCGCGGCCATCAGCGGGTTGCCCTCGTGCCCGGCGGCGGCGTAGCGGAAGGCGAGCAGGGCGGTGGCGAGGTCGAGCCCCTGCCCGGCCACCGCCAGCCAGACGTCGCGCCACAGCCCGTCGAAGGCGCGCGTCCTCACGACAGGTACGGCTGGATCACCGCCAGCCCGAGCAGCGCGAGCAGGAACACGCCGAGCACGACGGCCAGCAGCACCGCGAACGGCGCGTCGTCCGGCTGGTAGGGGCGCGCGTCCCGCCGCTGCTTCACGCCACGAGTCATCGCCCCGGAAGCTCCCCGCGAAGGCAGCGATCCACCCACCCGCCCGCCGGGACGCCCTTCTTCCACAGCGCCCGGCGCACCTGCGCGCGCTCGCTCGCCGTGGTGACCGCTCCCGGGGTGACCCGCTGCCGCTCCTCGATCCTGCGGGTCAGCGGACCCCGCGGGTCCCTCTGCTCCTCCATCTCGATCTCCCTTGCTGCGTTTCCCGAGCGAGGAGACTCTATATCGCTGGCCGCGAGTCTGTCAATGGGTATCAGCGCGTCTCGTTCCACGCCACGAGCACCAGCGTGACCGCGAGGATGATGGCGGCCGCCGTCAGCGCCCACGACACCAGCGCGGCGTACCCCAGCGGCGTCATGCCCTCCCCTCCGTCTGCCCCTCGACCTGCAGCGCCAGCGCCGCGTTGTGCAGCGCCTCGTCGAGTCCCCGATACGACTCGCCCCGCCAGTAGTGCGGCATCCTCGTCGCCTGCTCCGTTCGCTCCTGATTGAGCGGGCTGTTCGGCGCATACCGGACGAACCGCTGCGCGGCCCAGACGAAGGTCGCGTCCAGCGCATCCGGCGGGTAGATCGTGGCGACCCACTTGCCGTCCGCCTCGCGCTGGAGGTGGAGCGGCCAGTCCGCGTCGGCGACGTGCAGGGTCGTCCAGCGCCCGATGGCCGACATGAACGCGTCGGCCTGCTCGGACGTGGCCCGCTGTCGGGCTAGCGCCTCGCGGTGCGCCCGCG
>JAJYJR010000533.1:3115-4647 GCA_021789355.1 Chloroflexota bacterium
GGACACGTCAGCGCGAGTGCTAGCGTCCGCTTCACGCAACCCCCGGCGGCTTGGGGTACTCTGCGGGCGCCCTCGTGCCGCAGTAGGGGCACGGGCGCTCGGCCTGCCACACGAAGCCCCGGCCGCACCGCGGGTTCGCGCAGTTGTAGATCCCGTAGATCCAGTCGGTGACGCCCTCGCCGATGGCGTTCGGCTCGTAGAACGCCAGCAGCAGCGCGTCGGCGCGGTCGGGGGATCGCCCGATGCGGCGGCGCGTCTCCTCCTTGCGCTCGACCTTGATCCGGCCGGACGAGTCCTGCGCGTACTTGGGGGCGATGAGCTGGCCGACCGTCGCGTCGTCCACCCCGCGCAGGTCCCACGTCAGGGTCCGCGAGTTGTCGCGGCCCACCGTCCACCAGATCTCGTCGCGCAGCTTCACGAAGCGGGACGGGTCGCGCGGGCTGTCGGCCACGTTCACCCCGACCACCTCGCAGGCGTGGGCGCCCTGCTCGCGCAGCTCCTCTAGGCGGCCGACCACGCCCCAGCCGATGCCGATCACGTCCACCTTCACGCGGCGCGCGCCGGTCTGCCGGATGGCGTCCACGACGTGCCCGGTGGCCTGCGGCCAGTCGGGCGTCTGGCCGTGCCAGAGCAGCGTGGCTCGCGCTCCGCGGCGGTGGTAGATGACCGTCTCGTCGCCGCCAGCGCCGACGTCCACTCCCAGCTCGTTCGGCTCCTCCTTGGCCCACTGCTCGACCTGCGCCTCGGTGTCGGGATCGAGCTGGCACCGCTTCACCCACGACAGCAGCACCACCGAATCCGTGCTCTCCTCGGGGAAGCGACCCAGCACGAGCGAGTCCCAGAGCGGGCTCTGCTCCGTCCAGTCGGCCCGCTTCTCGTCGACCCACGTGCGCGAGACGAGCTGCGCCCGCACGTCCTCCGCCACCTCCTCGCCCGTGAAGGCGGGGGTATCGAACGCGCCGATCCCGATCACGTTCCAGCCGCTACCGGGCTTGCATACCGTCGCGAAGCGGCTGGCCGCATCGATGGGGTTGCCGATGGCGAGGATGCGGCTGTCCTCGTTCGCCACGAGCCCGTCGGCCATGTCCCACAGGCTCGCCGGGACGCCCGACGCCTCGTCGATGATGACCAGCACGTAGCGCGCGTGGATGCCGGAGATGGCCTCGGCGTTGTACTCGGACGGCTTGCGTCCGAAGCCCACCATCTCGTCGTCGATCCACCACTCGGTCTGGTTCACCCGCCCGACGAGCTTGCCCTTGCCGTGGGCGCGGTTGATCTCCCGCCAGAGGATCGCCCGCACCTGCGCGAACGACGTGGCCGTGGATACCACGAACGCCTGACCGGACGGGTGGGACTCCAGCCACCACGCGGCGATCCGCGCCGCCGTCCAGCTCTTGCCCGACGCGAAGCCCGCGTGGACCGCCGTGCGGCGGTGATCCCTGACACTGAGCGCGATGTCGCGCTGCTTGCTCCACATGCGCTCGGTCAGGCGCGTCTCGACCCAGCCCACCGGGTCGGCCTGCCAGCCGATG
>JAJYJR010000534.1 GCA_021789355.1 Chloroflexota bacterium
CGATCCATGGCGATGGTCGGGTCGAACCCCTTGACCTCGGCCGCGATCCGCACGTCGAACCGGGACGCGTCGAAGGACGTGATGGGGCCGCCGCCGTTCACGCCGGCGAGCAGGTTCCGCCAGTACGTGGGGTAGTCGTTGCCAATGGGGGTGACGGCGCCGACGCCCGTGATGACGGCACGGCGGGCAGGGTCGGTGCTGGGGGGCACGGATCGGCTCCTCCTCGGGTCAAGTGTGATCGATTGTAGCCGCCTGCATCCGGCGGTCGGCGGCTCTGGCGGGCGGCATGGCCCGCCACGACGGAGGCAGCAGGTGTCCCCAGAAGGCGAACACCGAGCGCAGCCAGGTCGAGACGGCGGCGCGGCCGGGCCCCCACGGGATGCCGTACTCCTCGCGGACGCGAGCCGGCAGCAGCTCGAGCGCCGGCCACAGCAGCCAGTCGTACAGCATGGGCGGCAAGGGTCCGAACGGAGGATGGAGGATCGTGGCGATCAGCGATCGGGCCGTGGGGGTCACGTGGACCGGCCCATCCGGCGCGAGCATCGCCCGCCAGTACAGGTCGAACTCGTCCAGGTCGGCCGGGAGCAGCCCGTCGGGAATCCCGAAGCCGCGACCGATGGGCAGCGTCTCGAGGTAGAACGCCGCGCGCCGTTCGCGGGGAAGCGGCTCGTACCAGGCGTCGTACGCGGCCATGGTGGACTCGATCAACGTGGCATGGACCCACAGGGACAGCTCCGGGTCCCGAGCGCGGTACGTCTCCGCACCGGTGGTCTCGCGCGCGGCGGCGTCCCGGACGGGCCCGGCCACGGACCGGTGCAGGCGGTTCAGCCGGGCGATCTCGCGCGTCGCGTCGTCAGTGGTGCCGTACACGATGCGCAGGTAGCTGCGGAGCGTGCCGTCCAGGCGACCCCACGGATCGTCTCGGACGTTGCTGTGCTGGTCCACCCCCTCGGCCACCAGTGGGTGGGCGAGCTGCAGAAGCAGCGCGCGCGGACCGGCCCCCAGCAGGATGAACGCCTCGCGGTTGAGCCGCCAGGCCTCGCTGCCGGGACCGTAGAGGCCGGCGTCAGCCGCGACCATGGGCCTCAATCGCCGTCGTAGTGCTTGAAGATCACCGCCCCGTTGTGTCCGCCGAGCCCGACGTTCTCGGACATCGCGTACCGGATGCGCATCGGGCGTGCCGTCACCGAGATGTTGAGCTCGATCTCCGGGTCCGGGTCACGGTAGTTGATGGTGGGTGGCACGACCTGGTGGTGCACGCTCAGTGCCGTGGCGAGCCCCTCGAACGACCCGGCGGCACCCATCATGTGCCCGGTCATCGACTTCGTGGCGCTGATCGCGATGTCGGCGGTGTGGTCGCCGAAGACCCGGTGGAAGGCCTGCGCCTCGGCGAGGTCTCCCAGCGGCGTGGAGGTGCCGTGCGGGTTGATCATGTCGATCTCGTCGGCTGGGACCCCGCGACGTGCCAGCGCCATCTCCATCGCCCGCGCCACGCCGTCGCCGCCCTCGATGGGCTGGATCAGGTCCCAGGCGTCGTTGGTCGAGCCATAGCCCACGACCTCGGCGTAGATCTTCGCCCCGCGGGCCTTCGCGAGCTCCAGGTCCTCCAGCATCAGGGCGGCCGCGCCCTCGCCCAGGATGAACCCGTTGCGGGTCAGGTCGAACGGTCGCGACACGGTCTGGATCGGCTCGCCGGGCCGGGGCATCCCGATCCCGCGCATGTTCCCGAAGCCCACCCAGACCATCTCGTAGATTGGCGACTCGGTGGAGCCGGCGATCACCGCGATGCAGTCGCCGCGGCGGATCGCCTCGGCAGCCTCACCGATCGAATGTGTGCCGGTGGAGCAGGCGGTCACCACCGCCATGTTGTGGCCGCGGATGCCGGTCTCGATCGCGATCTGCCCGGATGCCGTGTCCACCAGCATGTTGGCGATGAAGAAGGGGCTGACCAGCCGCGCGCCCTTCTTGTCCCAGGTTTCCTTGTTGTCCATCATGAGCTTCGGCTCGCCGGCGCCCGACGCGAAGACGATGCCGATGTCGTCGCGGTTGGCCGGCGTGACCTCGATTCCCGAGTCCGCCAGCGCCTGCTTTGCGGCGGCGACCCCGAACTGGACGTTGAGGCCGGTCCGGCGGGCGGCCTTGAAGTCCATCCAGTCGCGCGCCTCGAAGCCCTTGACCTCGCCCGCGGCGTTCGACTCGTAGCCGGATGCGTCGAAACGGGTGATCGGGGCGATCCCGCTGCAGCCACCGACCAGGTTCCTCCAGACGGTGTCGACGTCGTTGCCGATCGGGCTGACGGTGCCCAGTCCGGTCACGACGACGCGGCGGTTGTAGTCAGGGCGACGCATGGTTCGGGGTTCTCCTGTGGGCAGAGTGGGCCAACGAGTGGTACGGGTCGGTCATGTGCCGGGGGCCACCGCGGCGGTGGGGTCGGTCTCGATCGCGGGCACCGCGAGCCTGCCCGGCGCGTCGGGCTCGTCGAGGGCGAGGGACGAGGCATCCAGTGCGATGCGTTTCCCGAGACCGGTCAGGACCCTGCCCGGCCCGACTTCGACGAACACGGTCACGCCGGCGGCCGACATCGCCCGGACGGCGGCCACCCAGTCCACGCCGGTGGTCAGGTGGTCGACCAGCTCGGCCCGGCACGCCTCGCCGGTGGTCAGGGGGTTGCCGTCCGCGTTGGCCAGGAGAGGAGCGACCGGGTCGCGGAAGGGGACCGCCGCGAGGGCAGCCCGCATCCCTGCGGCCGCCTCGGACATGAGGGGGGAGTGGGCCGCGACACTGACCGGCAGCGTCACCGCCCGACGAGCGCCCAGCCCCTTCGCCGCGGTCACCGCGGCCTCGACCGCGGCGCGCTCCCCCGAGACGACGATCTGCCCCGGCGAGTTGCGGTTCGCGATCGTGAAGATCCCGGCGGCGCTGCCGGCGGCCTCCAGCTCCGGGAGACGCTCGTCGTTCAGGCCGATGATCGCGGCCATCGCGCCGTCCCGGCCCTGCCCGGACGCCTGCATCTGGCGCCCGCGCTCGCGAACCAGCCGAACGCCGTCCGCGACGGAGATCACGCCCGCGGCGACCATCGCGGAGTACTGGCCCATGGAGTGACCGGCGTAGAAGGCGGGGGCGAACGGGCCGGCTCCACTGGCCGCGAAGCGCTCGTCGAGCGCTCGGAGATAGGCGATCGAGGTGGCGAGGAGGGCGGGCTGCGCGTTCACCGTCAGGTCCAGGTCGGCCGCCTCGCCGGACCAGGCAAGGGTCGACAATGGCTCTCCAAGCGCCGCATCCGCCTCGGCGAAGACCGCGGCCGCCGCCGGCGATCCTTCGGCCAGCGCCTTCCCCATGCCGACGTACTGCGATCCCTGACCCGGGAAGACGAACGCGACGCTGCCCATGACCCTCCCTCTGGTACACGGGTCGTGCGGCGGACGCGCCGCGACATCGGCCAGTGCGCCCACACGGTACCAGCCACGGCGGCCCTCGGGCCGCATTCGTGTGCATCGCTGCATGGATGGGCGGCGGCGGGTACACTTTCGGCCCATGGAGGCCCCGACTCGCCCGAGCACCGACGCTCCGGCGCGCGGATCGGCAGCGCCGGACGTCCTGATGAGCCGTGTCGTCGAGGCCGCCGGCGCGGAGCTGCAGAACCCGCGCCAGTTGTCCGACCGCATCGCGATGGGCCGGGCACTCTGGCGCGAGCTGGTGATCGGGTTCGCCGGCCAGCTCTCCGAGTTGCGCCTGGGGTTCACCCAGCTGGCGGCTCTCTACGCCGTCGCCGGTGCCGTTACCCTCACGGTCGGCGAACTGTCCGCGTACCTCGGACGTTCACCGTCCGCGACGAGCCGCATCGTGACGGGTCTCGAGCGGCGCGGGCTGCTGGCCCGGCACGAGGAGCAGGCGGATCGCCGGGAGCGCACCCTGGCGCTGACCGAGGCGGGCGCCGCGCTGCTCGGCCAGGTCGACCGGGCCCGTGCCGAGCAGTTCCTCGCGGTGGTGCGGCCGCTCCCGGCCGCGGAGCGCGCGCTGGTGGCGATGGGCGTGGCGGCGCTCGCCGAGCGCGCGATCACGCGGCGCGGGAAGCTGATCAAGGCCGGCCTGGGCGGGTAACGACGGGCGCGTCCGGGCTAGTGATCGGTTTGCCCCCTGTACTCCAGGATGTCGTACGCGTGGGCATCCGTCGGGCACGTGTAGAAGTCGCTCAGATCTGCCTCCCAGGTGAACTCCCCGGTCGCCGTGTCAAAGGTTGCGGTCCAGATGGCGAGTGTCATGGTGACCGTATCGCCCGACGCGACCTGGTACTGGCCGTGGCCGGTGGACATGTGGTGCGCACCGTCGTACCAGGCGTGGACGGTCACGCCGGGGTTCCGCAGCTGGATCTCACGCGAGTATCTATGGGCGATGACTCGGGTGAGCTGACGGCTGACCGGTTCAGGCGGTGACGGCAGCCTCGACCGGGGCCACGCCGAAGATGCGCGGCGGCTCGGGGACCTCGGCGGCCTTGAAGATGGCGGCCTGGCGGGTTGTGATCTCGGTCCGCTGGGCGACCTCGCCGGCGGGTCCGGCAAAGCGCCCGAGATGGAGCTTGTCGAGCTCGGTGCGCAGGTTGCGCCAGGTGTCGCCGGTGGCCTGCTCGGCAAGGCGGATGAGGA
>JAJYJR010000535.1 GCA_021789355.1 Chloroflexota bacterium
CGACGACGCCGCGGACCTCCCACAGGTCCGCCGGCCGTGGCGGCTGGTTCCACGCCGCGCCCGCCTGGTCGCCAGCCAGCAGGACGCCCAGCATCGCCGATTCGCGCGGCTCGTCGCCGTCCCGCTGGTGGACGTGACCCACCTCGAACAGCGCGACGTCCTCGCGGCGCTGGCGCTGGTTCTCGACGAGCACGCGGGCAAGCCCGGGAAGGAGTGAGCGGCGGAGCTGCGAGTGATCGGCCGAGAGCGGATTCGTCACCCGGATCGTGGCGGGATCGTCGCCGGGAATCCCGAGCCGTTCGTGGTCGGCCGGGCCGACCAGCGCGTGCGTCACGATCTCGTCCAGCCCGCGCCCGGAGAGCGCGTCGCGCACGGCGTCCACCGCGCGGCGCGGGTCGGGGCGATGCTCCGGCATCGGCGTCTCCGGCAGGCGGCCGGGGATGCGGTCGTAGCCGCGGACGCGCGCGATCTCCTCCGCCACGTCGGCCTCGATCTCCAGGTCGCGCCGGTGGGTCGGGACGATCGCTACCAGGGCGTCCCTCGCCGCCGCGTCGTCGAGCGCGGCGCCCGGTATCCCGGCCGCGATCGGCACCACGTCTCCCGGGCGCGCGGCCTCGGTCTCGACCTCGACCCGCGCGAGCAGGGCGCGCATGTCGCCGGCCTCGATGGGGGCGCCCAGCAGACGGACCACGCGCGACGGCCGGAACGGCAGTCGCGCGGGTGCCGGCTCGTCTGGAGCGGTGTCGACGCGCCCCGGCGCGACACGGCCACCGGACCACGACGCCACCAGCTGGGAGACACGGTCGGCCCCGATCCGCGCCAGCCGCGCCTCCTGCCCCTTCTCGAAGCGCAGGCTCGCCTCGCTGCGGAGCGCGTACCGGTGGGCCGTGCGGCGGATGCTGACCGGGTCGAACACGGCAGACTCGATGACGATCGCGGTGGTCGTGTCGCTGACCTCGCTCGCGGCGCCGCCCATGACCCCGGCCAGCCCGAGCGGACCGCTCGGATCGGCGATCAGCAGGGTATCGGGGGTCAGCTCGCGCTCGACGTGATCGAGCGTCTCCAGGCGTTCGCCGGGACGGGCGCGCCGCACGATGATGCGTCCCCCGCCGATCGCCGCGGCGTCGAAGGTGTGGGTGGGCTTGCCGAGCTCGAGCATCACGTAGTTCGAGGCGTCCACCACGTTCGACACGGGACGCATGCCCGCCGCGGTCAGGCGCGCCTGGACGAGCAGCGGCGACGGCCCGATCGTCAGCCCGTCCACGTATCGCGCCACGAACCGGGGGCACAGGCGCTGATCCGCGACCTCGACCGCGATCCGGTCGCCGGCCGGCTCTCCGATCTCCGTCAGGACGATCTCCGGCCACCGGACACGCGCCCCGGTCGCCGCCGCGACCTCCCGTGCGAGGCCCACCAGCGAGAGCGCATCGCCCCGGTTCGGCTTGACGTCCACGTCGAGCACCACGTCGCCGTACACGTCGGCCATGGCGGCGCCCACGGGCGCCTCCGGCGGCAGGATCAGGATGCCGTCCGCGTCGATCGTCAGGCCCAGCTCGTCGCCCGAGCAGAGCATCCCCTGGCTCTCGCGGCCCACCATCCGCGTGACCTCGATTCGCCGGCCCCCGGGCAGCACGGCGCCGGGAACCGCCACCGGCACCCGCTGACCGGCCGCGACGTTCGATGCCCCGGTCAGGATCGTCAGCGCCGGTTCGGAAGGCCCGGTCCGGACGGTGGTGACCAGCAGGTGATCCGAGCCGGGGTGCGGCTCCACGGACAGGAGCTCGCCGACCACGATGTCCCGCCAGTCGTCGCCCCGCCGTTCGATCCCCTGGACCTCCATGCCGAGCAGGGTCAGCCGGTCCGCGAGCGCCTCCGGTGGCAAGTCGAGATCCACGTAGTCCCGGAGCCAGGAGAGCGGCACACGCATCAGAACTGCTCCAGGAATCGCAGGTCGTTCTCGAGGAACATGCGGATGTCGTCGATGCCGTAGCGGAGGATCGCGATCCGGTCGGTGCCGAGGCCGAACGCGAACCCCTGGTATCGCTCGGGGTCGAGGCCGCCGTTGCGGAGCACCACCGGGTGGACCATGCCGGCGCCGAGGATCGTCATCCAGCCGGTGCGCTTGCAGGATGGGCAGCCCGCCCCGTCGCAGACCACGCACTGCACGTCGAAGGCGACCGACGGCTCGGTGAACGGGTAGTAGCCTGGGCGGAACCGGGTCGGGCGTCCGCCGCCGAACATGGCATGGGCGAAGGCGTCGAGCAGGCCGCGCAGGTCGGCCATGGTGGTTCCCTCGTCGACCATCAGCCCCTCGACCTGGAAGAACTCGAAGCCGTGGCTCGCGTCCACCGCCTCGTAGCGGAAGCACCGTCCAGGCAGAAGCGCCCTGATCGGTGGCGTCGCCTGCTGCATGACGTGGATCTGCCCCGGCGACGTGTGCGTGCGCAGGAGGTAGCCGGGTATGTCGGTGTAGAGCGTGTCCCACAGGTCGCGCGCGGGGTGGTCGGGCGGGATGTTGAGGGCCTGGAAGTTGCGAACGTCCGTCTCGACCTCGGGTCCCTCGTAGACCACGAACCCGAACTGGCCGAAGACGCGGGCGATCTCCCGATTTGTCTCGATCAGCGGGTGGAGGGACCCGCGGCGGAACGGGCGACCGGGCAGCGTGACGTCCACGGCCTCGCCGCGCAGCCGGGCATCCAGGGCGGCGGTCTCCAGTTCGGCGCTGCGCGTCTCCAGGGCGGCCTCCAGCGCCTCGCGCACCCGGTTGCCGATCGCGCCGACCCGAGGCCGGTCCTCCGCCGGCAGGGCCCCGATGCCGCCCAGCAGCGTCTTCAGCTCGCCCTTGCGGCCGAGGTAGGCGACCTGCACAGTCGCCAGGTCCTCGGGGTCGGTGGCGCCGGCGATCGCGGCGAGGCCCGCCTCCTGGAGGGCGGAGAGGCGCGCGGAGATCGTCTCCAGGTCCACGATATGGGCGCTCCCCGGGCCGCGATCAGCGGGCGCGCGCGACCTCGGCGATTCGGGTGAAGGTCGCCGCGTCGCGCACCGCAATGTCCGCGAGCACCTTCCGGTCGAGGGCGACGCCGGCGGTCTTGAGGCCGTTGACGAGCCGGCCGTAGGTGAGGCCGTTCAGGCGGGCGGCCGCGTTCAGCCGGACGATCCACAGGGCGCGCATCTGGCGCTTCCGCTGCTTCCGCCCGACATAGGCGTACGCCATCGCGTGGAGGAGCGCCTCGCGCGCGGGCTTGATCAGGCGCGAGCGGGTGCCGCGACGACCTTCGGCGGCGTCGAGGAGTCGCTTGTGTCGCTGGTGGGCGGTGACGCCGCGCTTCACGCGTGCCATGGGGTCGGGCTCCTACAGGTACGGGAGCAGGCGGCGGACGTGGCTGGCATCCTGGCCGCCCACGATCGCCTTGCCTGCGTAGCGCCGGGTCCGGCGCGACGACTTGATCTCGAGGTGGTGACCTCGCCACGCCTTCACCCGGACGACCTTGCCGTTGCCGGTCACCGCGAAGCGCTTCTGGGTCGCCTTGTGGCTCTTCAACTTGGGCACGTGTCTATTCTCCTGCCGAACCGGGTCGCGCGCCCCCGGCGGGGCTGCCCGTGCCGGCCGGCCTCGACGCCGAGGCGCGGCTGGATGACGCGCGTGTCGTGCTGCTTCGTGTGATCGCGACGCTGGTCTCGGTGGCCGCCGCCGCGGGGATCGTGTCGGTGACTGACCTGCCGTCGCCGGCCGGTAGCTCGCCGGCCGGTGCCCCGGTGGCCGGTAGCTCGGTGGCCGGTGCCTTGGCGGCCGGTGCCTGGCTTGTCGATGGCGCAGCCGTGTCCCTTGCCGCCACGGTGGAGGACGCCGGCTCGGGTGCCAGTCCCGTCTCGCCGGGCGCCGGAACGGCCGGCCTGCCCTCCGGGGTCGCCCCCAGCTGCGACTTGGGCTTGTGTGTCGACGCGATCACGATCGACATCGACTTGCCTTCCAGCAACGGCTGCCGCTCGACCGCGCCGTGCTCCTTGATCTGCTCGGCGAACTTCGTGAGCAGGTCTCGTCCCAGGTTTGCGTGCGTAAGCTCGCGGCCCCGGAACTGGCAGGCGACCTTCACGCGGTCGCCGTCCTCCAGGAACTGGATGGCGCGGCGGACCTTGGTGTCGAAGTCGCCCTGGCCGATCTTGGGCTTGAGGCGGATCTCCTTGAACTCGACCGACCGCTGGTGCCGGCGGGCCTCCTTCTCCTTCTTGGCGGCCTCGTACTTGTACTGGCCGTAGTCGAGAAGGCGGGCCACCGGCGGGACGGCCATGGGGGCGACCTCCACGAGGTCGTATCCCCGTTCCTGCGCGAGCCGGAGCGCCTCCAGGGTGGGCAGAACGCCCAGCTGGGCACCTTCCTCGTCCACGACCCGTACGGTGGGTACGCGGATCATCTGGTTGACGCGCAGGTCTCGGCTCAGGCTGTATCCCCTCGGCTGTGCTGGTACGAATGAACGGCGGCCGACGCGACGGGCGCCACAGCGCCCGACCGACCCGGTCGCCCGGCGGACTATAGCACGGACGATTCCCGATCGGCAAACGGGAACGAGCGGGTTGCCTGCGGCCGCACCCTGCCGCGCCACGGCCCAGGCGCCGGGCCGGGTCCAGCGCCAGCGG
>JAJYJR010000536.1 GCA_021789355.1 Chloroflexota bacterium
GCAGCCGACCTCGCCCTCGGGGCGTTCGGCCCAGCCCGTCGACCTTGGACGGCGCAACTTCTTCCGCGCGTTCAGCCGCGAGGCGATCCAGACGGCGGCCCAGCTCGTGGGTGCCGCGACCGCCCTGCAGCGCAGCTCGCTGGCGGCCACCAGCCAGCTCCTCGGCGGCGGCACGGAGCCGTCCGCCGACCCGCTGGCCCAGCTGCTCGGGCTCGACGATCCTGCCACCCCGTCCCCGGTCGTGCAGTTCCGCAGCCCCTACCGCTACCTGGAGGGTGAGCTGACGATCATCGACCAGCGGCGGCTCCCCGACGAGCTGGTCGAGGTGACGTGCCACACCGGCGCGGAGGTCGCCGCGTGCATCCGTGATGGGCTGGTTCGCGGTGGGCCGGTGCTCGGGCAGGTCGCCGCGTACGGTCTGCTCGTCACGGCGGAGCGCACCAGGGCGTCGAGCGAGTTCATCCGTGCGGCGACCCTCCACGGCACGATCAACGCGCTGCGCTCGTCGCGGCCCACCTCGCGCGCGATGGAGGCGGCGCTCGACCGCCTGCTCGCCGCGTGGCAGGCGGTGGGCGAGCACGCGGCCGGCGACCTGGTCGCCAACGTGCTCCGGTCGGAGGCGGAGGCGATCGCGGACGAGGCGATGCTCGACCTTGCCGCACTCGGTCGATCGGGCGCGGCCGTACTGCCCACGCCGTTCGAACGCCACCTCGAGCTGCTGGTGCACGGACCGGTCGGCGCGCTGGCGGGCGGGGCGCTCGGCACGGCGGTCGCGGTCGTCCTGGAGGTCCAGGTCCAGCAGCGCCCGGTGCACGTGTGGGTCCCCGAGGGGCGCCCCGCGTTCCAGGGCGCCCGGATCACGGCCCTGGAGCTGGGCCGGCTCGACATCCACCACACGGTGATCGCGGACGTGGCGGCCGCCGGGCTCATCGCCCGCGGGAGCGTCGACGCGGTCCTGGTCGGCGCGGAGCGGATCGCCCGCAACGGCGACGTGTCGGCCGCGGTCGGGACCTACCCGATCGCGGCGGTGGCAGCGCGGCACAGCGTCCCGCTCTACGTCTGCGCCCCGACCTCGACGGTCGACCTGCGCGTCGGCGACGGGTGGGGCTTCATGGCGGAGGAACGCCCGGACGTCGAGCTGGCCGAGGTGAACGGCCGCCGGGTGCCACCGGCCGAGAGTCAGGTGCACAACCCGACCCTGGACGTCACGCCGGCGGCGCTCGTCCGCGGGTTCGTCACCGAGATGGGCGCGATCGAGCCGCCGTTCGAGGAGACGCTGGCGCAGGCCGTGGCGCGGCGGCTGCCGACCGTGGCGGTCGATCTGCACGATGGATCGACCCCGGCGACTGAGCCACCGGCTCCGGCAACCGACGGAACCGTCCCGGCGCCCGGCGCCACCGCCGAGGACGAGGACGGCTGGGGTGGGGCCGATCCGACCGACGCCGGCCCGGTGGAGGGGCGCTGATGGTGTCGCTCGCCCGCACCCGGGCCCGCATGGCCGGCCTGGCCGTACGCTTCACCACCGACCGCGCGCTCCTGCGCTCCTACCTGGAGCAGGACCGCCTCTTCGCCGCGTACGCGCTGTGCGACCTGGACGACCAGGAGTTCTCGAGGACCCGGTGGGGCGTCGCGTACGACGGGCTCACGCCGCGTGCGCTGGTGCTCGAGTACGCGGGACTGGCGCCCCAGCCACTCTTCGCGATGGGGGAGCCCGGCGGGGTCGAGGCCGTCCTCCGCGACCTCGTGCGCCCGCGCGTCGCCTACCTGGCGATGCGCAATGAGGTCCTTCCGGCCGTGGAGCGCGTCTACCGCGTGGATCCAGGTCCCGACATGATCCGCATGGCCGTCGATCGGTTCACCTTCCGGCCGCACCCGGGCCTGGCGGCGCGGATCGTGCCCGGGGAGATCGCCGACCTCAACCGCCTGTACGACCTCGGGTTCACCTCGTGGCTCCCGTCCGCCGCGATCGCCGAGGGCGTCTACTACGGGGTCCGGGTGCGCGGCCGCCTGGTCGCCGCGGCGGGCACGCACGTCATCAGCCGCGAGGCGAAGCTCGCGGTCGTCGGGAACGTCCTGACGCATCGCGAGTACCGGGGCCGCGGATTCGCTCAGATCACCACCAGCGCGGTCACCCAGGAGCTGCTGCGCAGCTGCGACGAGGTGGTGCTGAACGTCCGCGCGGACAACGCCCCCGCGGTCGCGGCGTACCTTGCGCTGGGCTACCGTGAGCACTGCCGCTTCGCCGAGCGCCTGGTTCACCGGCGCGGCTCGTCACTGGATGGCATGATGGCGCCGATACGCCGGCTGTTCCCCGCCCGCAAGGAGCCCTGAGCGCTCCCACGCCCGAAGGAGCCCGAGATACCGATGCCTGTCACGCAGCTGCCCGCGCACGATGTCGCGGACCTGGCGCTGGCCACCGAAGGCCGCCGCCGGATCGAGTGGGCCGAACGCGAGATGCCCGTCCTGCGCCTGATCCGCGAGCGCTTCGAGCGCGAACGGCCGCTCGCCGGGATCCGGATCGCCGCGTGCCTGCACGTCACGACCGAAACGGCGAACCTGGCGCGCACCCTCGCCGCCGGGGGCGCGCAGGTGTCGCTCGCGGCCTCGAACCCGCTCTCCACGAAGGACGACGTGGCGGCGGCGCTCGTGGCCGAGTACGGGATCCCGACCTTCGCCCGCCACGGCGAGGACCGGGACGGGTACTACGCGCATCTCAACGCGGTGGCCGACACGCACCCCGCGATCACCATGGACGACGGGTGCGATCTCGTGACGCTGCTCCACACGGAGCGCCCGGCCCAGGTCGGCGAGGTCGCCGCCGGAACGGAAGAGACCACCACCGGCGTCATCCGGCTCCGCGCGATGGCGGCCGACGGTGCGCTGGGTTACCCGGTGGTGGCGGTCAACGAAGCCCGCACCAAGCACCTGTTCGACAACCGGTACGGGACCGGCCAGTCCGCCGTGGACGGCATCCTCCGCGCGACGAACATCCTGCTCGCCGGCCGCCACGTGGTGGTGGCCGGGTACGGCTGGGTCGGGCGGGGGATCGCCTCGCGGTTCCGCGGGATGGGCGCCCAGGTCGCGGTCACGGAGGTCGACCCGATCCCGGCCATCGAGGCGCTGATGGATGGCTTCCTGGTGATGCCGATGGCCGAGGCGGCGCCCTGGGGCGAGGTCTTCATCACCGCCACCGGCGACCTCAACGTGATCCGCGAGGAGCATATCCGCGTGATGCGCGACGGCGCGATCCTGGCCAACGCGGGGCACTTCGACGCGGAGATCCAGCTCCCCGCCCTCCGGCGGCTGGCCGCCGGGCGCGTCCGCGAGGTGCGCCACGACGTCGACGAGTACGACCTCGGCGACCGGCGGATCCGGCTGGTCGTGGAGGGTCGACTGGTCAACCTGGGAGCGGCCGAGGGCCACCCCGCCGCCGTCATGGACATGAGCTTCGCGAACCAGGCCCTCGGCGTGGAGTACGTGGTGGCGCACCACGGCGAGCTGGGCAGGCAGGTCTACGCCGTGCCCGACGCGATCGACCGCGAGGTCGCCCGCCTGAAGCTGGAGGCGCTGGCTGTCGGGATCGACGAGCTGACGCCCGAGCAACGGGCGTACCTCTCGTCCTGGAAGAGCGGCACGTAGGCGGGGGCGAGACATGGCAGGCGTCAGCATCCTCCAGGATTCCGGGTACCTCTTCACCTCCGAGTCGGTCACCGAGGGACACCCCGACAAGCTCTGCGACCAGGTCAGCGACGCGATCCTGGACGCGATCCTCCACGACGACCCGGAGGCCCGCGTCGCCTGCGAGACCGCGACCACCAACGGCGTCGTGTTCGTGCTCGGCGAGATCACCACCCGGACCTACGTGGAGTTCCAGAACGTCGTCCGCGACACGATCCGCGAGATCGGCTACACGGATGCCCGGTACGGCTTCGACTACCGGACCTGCGGGACCATGGTCTCGGTGCACGAGCAGTCGCCCGACATCAAGCGCGGCGTGGACGACGCGCTCGAGACGCGCGGCGCTGGCGGCGAAGTGCACGACCAGGGGGCCGGCGACCAGGGCATGATGTTCGGGTTTGCCTGCCGCGAGACGCCCGAGCTGATGCCGCTCCCCATCGCGCTCGCCCACCGGCTCGCGAGGCGCCTCGCCGCGGTCCGCAAGGATGGGACGCTGCCCTACCTGCGCCCGGACGGCAAGACGCAGGTCACGGTCGAGTACGACCGCGGTGTGCCGCAGGCGGTGCGGACGGTGGTGATCGCCGCGCAGCACGACGAGGAGGTCGCCACGGAGCGCCTCCGCGACGACGTGATGGAGTGCATCGTCTGCGAGATCATCCCGAAGGAGCTGCGCCGGCGCGACCCCGTGGTCCACGTGAACCCGACCGGGCGGTTCGTCATCGGCGGGCCGATGGGCGACGCGGGCCTCACGGGGCGCAAGATCATCGTCGACACCTACGGCGGCATGGCCCGCCACGGCGGCGGCGCGTTCAGCGGCAAGGACCCCTCCAAGGTGGACCGGTCGGCCTCGTACGCCGCGCGGTGGGTGGCGAAGAACGTGGTCGCGGCCGGCATCGCCGACCGCTTCGAGCTGGCGCTCAGCTACGCCATCGGCGTGGCGCATCCGGTGTCG
>JAJYJR010000537.1 GCA_021789355.1 Chloroflexota bacterium
AAGGAGGCGAAGCCCGTCGTCCCTGGTCCCGCTCGCAAGGCGCCGGGCCTGTCGCGCGTTGAACGCGGCTCCTTGCTTGGCCGTGCGCCGTGCCTGGACCGGGAGCGGGCGGCCCGCGGCGATCGCCCGCGCGATCCCCCCGATGATCAGGTGACCTTCAGCGATGTGCTGGACGACGACGCCAATCGACCGGCCCTCTCCGGGGCAGTCCCGGGCCCATTCGCGTTCGTCCATGCCTGAGACGAGCTCGATCAGGGCCTCGTTCTCCGCTCGGAACGCCGAGGCCAGCAGTCCCGCGTGTTTGCTGCCGCGCATGGGCGAACTCTACGGCTGCCGGGGCACGACGCGAGCACTCGCGGAACCCTTACGGTCCATGCGAAGCAGGGACGAACCTCCAGCGCCGCCGGCACCTGCTTCGACTACTCGGCGGGCGACGACGTCGGCTGCGACCGATAGGGCACTTTCGCCCGCGCCTCGTATCGCTCGACGAGGTCGAAGATCTCCTCGGCCGCGTACTGCTGTCCCCAGTGGCGCCCTGATAGTCGCCTGAGCACGCCGGCCGCCTCGAGAGCCTTGAGACCCTCCAGCGCGCGCTGGTGGCGAGCCCCGATGGCCGCCCGGATGGTCGCCGCGGAGGTGATGGGCTGTGCCGGCAGGAAGGGGATGATGCGTGCGGCGGAGGAGTCGCTGCGCGGCCGGCCCGCCCGCTCGTACCACTCCTCCTGAAGCGTGGCGATCTCGGCGGCGATCTCACTGCCGAGCCCCGCCGCGCGCTCGGTCGCTTCCGCAAACGCCGCGCACCAGGCCTCTGGCCCCTCGCCCCGGAACCCCTCGAGGCCGGCCACGTACGCATCGGGGCGGGCGGCGAGCACCACCGAAACAGGCGGCACGAAGCGCGACGCCACGCCCCGTTTGCGGAGCACGACGTGGATGAGGCACCGCCCGACCCGGCCGTTGCCGTCGACGAAGGGGTGGATGGTCTCGAACTGCGCGTGGGCGATGGCTGCCTGGGCAACCGCGGGCAGGTCATCGCGGTTGAGGAAGGCGATGAGATCCTCGAGCAGCCCCGGCACGTCCGCCTCGGGCGGCGGGATGTACCTGGCGTCGTAGGGACTCGTCAGCACCCGACCACCGACCCAGTTCTGCTCGGTCCGCACCTGTCCCGGCCGAGCCTTGGGATCATGCTCCATGAGGGTCTGATGGATCGAGAGCATGTCGTTGACGGCGAGCGGTCGTCCCACGCCACCGAGCGCGATCGCGCTCTCCATTGCCAGGACGTTGGCTGCGACGATCCGCGCGGCATCCCTCGCGGCCCGCGGATCGATCAGCGCCCGGGCCAGGTTGCGCTGCGACACCGGATGCCCCTCGATGGCGGACGAACCGATCGCTTCCGATCGCAGGAGCAGCGGGCCGACGGCTTCGAGGCCGACCACCGCGCCACTCGTGTTGAGTCTCACCGTCGCCCGCTCTGCGTCCGCAATGAGCGCGTGCGTCTCGAAGGTGAAGGCGGGGTTCAGGCGGGCGATGGGATCGGGAACGAACGCTCGGTACGTGAAGGAGGCACGGGCCTTGCGCGACCCGTATGCTCCCGGGTCCCCCTCCCACCGACGCTCAACATAGCGGCCCAAGGCGTCACTGCTCAAGATGCTTTGACGAATTAGACCAAGTATGTCGCATAACCCGTCACAGTCAAGCGAGCTCTGACGCATTCCGGTCGTGGTCCGTGCGTCCGGACGACAGCGAGGGGCTTACCCACCGTTCTTGACACACATGCACGACCCGCCTTGTGCGGCAGGAGGTGTTGTTGTTCGTGGTCTTGCGCCCCAGTGATCCTCCGGTCGGTGAGGCCGCAAACCCGCCAGGAGACGGCGAGACGAGAGGTATGCCTGGCTTCCGGCGCACCTCGCAGAGCGCCATACTCGGGACGTGAAGCGCGAGGAAGTCGCGGAGCAGTTCGACTATCTGTTCTGGGTTCGGGATTGCGTCCTCACGACCGCGGCCGATCTCTCTGCGTCGGCCTATCGATCACCCGAGACCGTAACGACACGGACCCTGCGAGGGACCCTGGCACATCAGCTCGAGTGCGAGTGGGCTTGGCGGATCCGGCTCGCCGAAGGTGCGTTTCCCGATGGCGACGTCCTCCCGGACGAGTTCCCGACACTCGAGGCGCTGGCCGATCGGTGGCACAGCGAGGAGCGCAAGCTCCGAGACTGGCTCGATCGCGTGTCGGACGCAGAGCTCGAGTCACCGCCGCCAGGGTCCGACAATCCGCTTCCCCGCTGGCGATACCTCCTCTACGTCGTCAATCACGGCACGCAGCAGTTCTCGGAGGCGGCGGTGCTGCTAACGCGCCTGGGCCACTCCCCGGGCGAGATCGGGTTCCTCGAGTTCTGTTCTCGCTCGTCGTTTACAGGGCGGCAGGAAACGGCGCGGAGCGTCTGACGGAGTGGGCGTCGAAGAAACAGGCGCCCCCAAGCACGTCCGGTCCGGCGTGGGCGTCACCTCGCCGTTTGGCGATTCAGAACGTGTGAACGAACCAGCATGTTGGAGGTGGCCGTCGTCGCGGACTTCGCACGCGCTCCGGTCGCTCGGAGCCGACGTGGCGCGTCGCGTCAGGAGAGGCTGTGCTCCAAAGGCGGGTCGAAGAGGCTCAACTCCTCCTCCGTCGGCGGCTGGAACATGATTCGATACCGCTCCATGTGGCTTTCCGTGATGGCGAGTCCGCCGTTGGCGTGACGATCCACCACCCGCCTCACGAGCTCGTCGTAGGGCGCATCGAGAAACCGAAGTTCCACGGCAGCGCCGAGCGATCGTGCGGCCTCGCGCAGCTCGTCGCGCTCCGAGCGAGCCCAGAAGCCCCATTCGAGGATCACCGAAGTTCCCAGCACGAGCAGCCGCTGGGTAAGCGCCCAGAACTGGCCTTCGAGCCTGACCTGGAACGCCTGGTCAAAGGGGTCGATGCCCAGGGCCAGCTCCCACTCGTCGGGATTGAGCCGGACCGCACCGTAGGCGTCGGCGAGCTCGCGCGCGAGCGTCGTCTTGCCAGACGCGGGCAGTCCGCACAGCAACACCAGCCTCGGCTGTCTCTCTGTTCCGGCGGTCATCGGAAGTCCCTCACTCAGTGGCCGCCGTGGACTTCGGCATCCCGGCGCATCCGGTCAAGAGGCCGAACTCGTGAAGGCGCTCCGCAGCGGCCAGGGCTTCATTCACTGGCCTCAGCTTCGCAATCACCTCGCCGACCGTCTGGACAAATCGCTCGGCCTCGCGCCAGCTCATCTCGTCCGAAAGGCCGACGGTGCCGCCCGAAAGCCGGCATGCGAGCGCCTCGTCGATGAGCCCTGACCACTCCGGCAGTCGTTCTCGCACCCAGTCAGCCGCCTCCTGCTTCGAGCAGGTTTCGCCCATCTCGATCGTCCGATAGGCACGGCACATCGTCAGCACGGCGTAGGCCCGGTTCCGTGGTGAGGCCGTCGCCATGCTCCGCGCCCGCACCTCCTCGGCGTAGGTCGCGATGCCGGTGAGGAACTCATCGAGCGAGATCGGCGGCACGATGTCGCTCGCCGCGGGGCCGACGAGCGCGATCCCCGTCTCGCGCACGAGATACCAGTTCTCGAGCCAGAGCTCTGCTTGATTCGTCACGTGGAACGATTCGCCGGGGCTGATGACGGCGAGCGGTCCGCCTGACCAGAACGAGGCCATCGTCGAGCTCGCGACATAGACGATCTCGATCCGGTCGCGCCAGTCGGTGTGACCCTCCACGAACTCGTGCTGTGCTGCCTCGATCGCAGGAAGGTCGAGCTCGGCCAGCGGACGCCTCGTGACGGCGAGGAGATCGATGTCGCTCACGCTCGGATCGAAGCCGCCTGTCGCCGCCGAGCCGTAGAGGTAGAGGCCGAGCAGGTCGTCACCGAGAGCGCATCGGACGGTCTCGGCCAACTCCCCGACGACCGACGGCCACGCAGTGATCGGCTTCGCGACGGTCGTCGGAGGACCCAGGCGAAACACGGCGCGATCCTTCCCGTCGGGAAACGTGACGCGCTCGGCCTGCTCGATGAACCCGGCACGCCGAGCGACGGCGCACGATGCCTCGTTCGCCGGCTGGGCGAAGATCCAGACCTCGGACAGGTCGAGAGTCTGCCGCCCCCACTCGACGATGGCCTCGACAGCGCGGGTCATGATGCCTCGGCCGCGCGCACTCGCCGCGAGCCAATAGCCGATCGACGGGCGCTCGGCGTAGGGTCGGAGCGAGATCGCGCCCAGCACCGTGTCGCCCGGGCTGATCGCGAACGCGTATTGCTCGCCGCGCTCCCACCACGCCTCGACCATCGCGAGATACCCGTTCGCAGCGTCGATCGTGTAGGGCGACGGAACCGGAAGCCAGTGCGCGATCTCGGGGTCATCGCAGGCAACGGCGAGCGACGGTGCGTCAGAGGCACGCCATCGACGCAGCACGATTCCGTTATCGATGGCGAGGGGGTTGTGAAGGTCGATCGTGGTCCGCATGAGATTCCACATCTGATGATCCGAGGATGAGCTCCATCGTCCGCTGAACGTCAGCCGCACGCAAGGCCGCACGTGTGGCCGCGTCGGCATCCGCCGCGTCGGACGACAGCGAGGGGCTCACC
>JAJYJR010000538.1:0-448 GCA_021789355.1 Chloroflexota bacterium
GGCACCAGCGTCACGTGCGAGGGCAGGCCGCCCTGGACGTACGGGGCGATCTGCGCCTCGTCCCCGACCAGGAGGAGGTCCGTGTCGGGATGCTCCCGCGCCCATGCCAGGGCACCGGGCACGACCTCGGAGGGCCCGTGATCGCCCCCCAGGGCGTCGACGGCGACGCGCACGCGCCGCTCGGATGCGGCAGGCGGGACGGCGACCGAGCGGATATCCATCTCGGCCCGGCTCCCGGCGCTCCCGCTGCCGTCAGGCTCGACCCGACTCGCCGGTGGTCTTCGTCTTGATGTGCACTGCCTCGCGCCCGGCGTACCACCCGCAGTTGGGGCAGGCGTGGTGGCTGAGCTTGGGCTCGTGGCAATGCGGGCAGGACTCCACGTTGGGAACCGTGAGCGCATGGTGCGCGCGGCGATCGCCCTGTGCGGCGTGAGAAGTCTTGCGCTTG
>JAJYJR010000538.1:458-4615 GCA_021789355.1 Chloroflexota bacterium
TCGTTCGTGGCCGCGCCGGCGGCGTGGTGGATCAGCGGGTGGGTTCGTCAGTCCGGCGAGACTGCCAGTCGGCCAGCGCGGCCAGCCGTGGGTCGATCGGTTCGTCCCGGTGTTCGTGCGCGGGATCGTCGTTCAGGTCGGCGCCGCAGACCGGGCACAGCCCACGGCAGTCCGGCCGGCAGAGTGGGGCGATCGGCTCGGCCATCGAGATCGCCTCTCCCACCGGGACGCCCAGGTCGAGCACGTGGTGATCGTCGATCCGCAGGGCATCTGGCTCGGCGCTGGTGTCGAGCGGCAGTCCCGAGTGCAGGTCGATCGACGGAAGCGCCTCCTCGCGCAGCTCCACGTGGATCGGCGTCACGATCGGCTTGAGGCAGCGGCTGCAGGTCTCGGCGAGTGCCACGGTCAGGTCGGCGTCCGCCAGGATGCTGCGGGACGTCCGGGACAGCCGCACGCGCCCGCTGATGGGCGAGGCGAGCCGCAGGTCGTCCGGCAGGTCCAGCCGGGCGTCCCTGATCTCGTACCGGCGATCGGTCCCGGCGACCGAGCCCATGAGGCCCGCGACGTTAAACGCGAGCATGGCCCGCCATGCGGTTCGGCTCGTCCTCGGGCATCTCCTCGTCGGGTTCGGGCTCGACGCCGCGCCGCTCGTCCAGCATCTCGATCCCGTGCCGGATGCTCTGCAGCGCCTTCACGCACTCGCCCTCGAGGCGAACCAGGACGCTCGCCGCGTATTCGTCCGCGCCCCGCCGGATCTCGTCGGCATCACGATGCCCCTCGGCGACGATCTCCTGCGACCGGACCTCGGCGGCGCGGGTGAGCTCGCGCTCCTCGATCAGGAACGCCGCCTGCTCCTGCGCGCGCGCCACGATCCGGTCCGCCTCTTCCTGCGCCTTCTCGAGGATGCGCTCGGACTCCTGGTTCACCCGCTTCGCCTGCCGCACCTCCTCGGGCACGGCGACGCGAAGCTGGTCGATCAGATCGAGTGCCGTCGCCTGGTCCACCACGACGTTGTTCGTGAGGGGCAGCCGCTTCCCGTTGGCCACGACCGATTCGAGTCGCTCGACGAGGAAGATGATGTCGATGGCGGGAACCTCCTGAGCCGGCCCGAGAGGGCATCCCGGACTGACGCGCCATTCTAGCCCACTGCCGGGTCCCTGCTCCACTCGGCCTGCCGCTCGACCTCCAGGCGTTCCGCGACGGCGGCCGGCACCATCGCGCGCACGTCGCCGCCGAACCTCGCGATCTCCTTCACGAGGCTCGAACTCAGGTACGCGTACTCCAGGGACGTCATGAAGAAGACCGTGTCGATGCCGGGCGCGAGCTTGCGGTTGAAGTGCGCCATCTGCAGCTCGGACTCGAAGTCACTCACCGCCCGCAGCCCCCGCACGATGAACCCCGCGCCGTGGTGGCGCGCGGCCTCGACCGTCAACCCGCCGAACCGCTCGATCGACACCCGGTGCGCGACGTCGGCGGGCAGCTCCTCCACGATCACCCGACGGATCACCTCGGCGCGATCGTCCTGTTCGAGCAGCGCCGACTTCCGCGGATTCTCCAGGATCGCGACCACGAGCCGATCGAACACGCGCGCGGCTCGCCCGATGATGTCGAGGTGACCGAACGTGATCGGGTCGAACGAGCCCGGGTAGATCGCCACGCTCATACCGCCCTCCCGCCGGTCATCCGGCCGCCCGGTCCGCCTGCTCGCCGGGCGCCACGCCGTACACGGTGACCACGCCTTCGCCGACCCGTCGCTCCCGCAGCCGCACCAGGCGGCCCGCGCGCTCGGGCAGCTCGTCCCGCCAGAAGTGGCGGGCCACGACCAGGGAGCCGGGCCCCAGCAGGCCGCCCGTCCCGAGCCGCTCCAGCACCGCGAGCATACCAGCGTCCCCGAAGGGCGGATCCACCAGCACGACGTCGTAGGGGCCGGCGGCGCGCGAGAGGAAGGCCATCACGTCCGCGCGGTACACGCGGGCGTCCGGTCCCGCCAGGCCCGTGCGTTCCAGGTTCTCGTCGATGACGTGAGCGGCGCCGGCATCGCGCTCGACGAAGTCGCACGCAGCCGCCCCGCGGCTGAGCGCCTCGATCCCGCCCGCGCCACTTCCCGCGAAGAGGTCCAGCACCCGGGCACCCGGCAGCACCGGATCAAGCGAGCCGAAGATGGCCTGTTTGACGCGGTCGGCGAAGGGACGCGTGCCGGCCCCTGGGTGGAGCAGGCGACGCCCCCGGGCCGCGCCGGCGATGACCCGACCGGCCTCAGGCACGGTCCGACCCCCGGCGCCGGGATGCTCCGGAGCCGCGCGCGCGAGCGGCCGCGGTCCGCCCGGCCGCACTGCCGCGCCACGGTCCCGACGGTGCCGGCGACGCCGGCATCCCCGAGGCGGCGACCGTGCGCGGATCGCCCGCCCCTGCGCCCGGCCGGCCCGCCGCCGGGAGCGCCTCTCCCTCCTCGGGGAGCGCCTCGCCGGCCCCCACCCGCGCCAGCCAGCCCGAGGCCAGCTCGCGCCGCAGCGCCGCCAGAGACGGGTCGAGTGCCGCGTCCGCGTCGACCATTGCCAGCGCCTCCTCGCGCGCAGCCGCCGAGAGGTCCCGGTCCTCCGGCCGGTCGAGCCGCGCCACCCGAAGTGGCGGCAGGCCGCTCTGCTGCACCCCCAGCAGGTCTCCGGCCCGGCGGAGCCGGAGATCCTCCTCGGCCAGCACGAACCCGTCGCGGGTCTGCGCGACCGCCTCCAGGCGGGCCCGGGCGACTGGGTCCGCGACGTCGGACACGAGCACGCACCAGGACTGCCACTCGCCGCGGCCGACGCGGCCGCGCAACTGGTGGAGCTGTGCCACCCCGAACCGGTCGGCGTTCAGGATCACCATCACGGTGGCCTCTGGCACGTCCACGCCCACCTCGACCACGGTCGTGCCGACGAGCGCTCCGATCTCCCCCCGCCGGAAGGCGTCCATCACCGCGTCGCGTTCCCGGGCCGGCATCTGTCCGTGCACGATCCCGACCCGGGGCGCCACCGCGGGCAGGTCCGCCAGCCGCGCCGCGTGCGGAAGCGCCTCGCGCACCATCGCGGCCGCGTCCTCCACCGCGATGGCCTCCGCGGCCTCGTCCTCCTCCACCAGCGGCACCACCACGAACGCGCGGCGCCCGGCGGCGAGCTCGCGGGCCACCAGCTGCCACGTCCCCCGTCCCGGCGACGCCGGGTCGTCGCCGAGGAGCTGGCCGAAGGTCCGGATCCCGGTCCGGATCGGGACGCGTCCGGCAGGCGGCGTGCGCAGGTCCGAGACGTCGAGGTCCGCGTAGAACACCTGCGCCAGCGTCTGGGGGATCGGCGTGGCGGTCATCAGCAGCACGTGGGGATTGCGGCCCTTCTGCGCGAGCGCGTCGCGCTGCGCCACCCCGAAGCGGTGCTGCTCGTCGACGACGACCAGTGCGAGGTCCCGGAAGCGGACCGTTTCCTGCAGCAGCGCGTGAGTGCCGACCACCACGAGGCCGGCGGACGGCGGCACCAGTGTCATCGGCGCGGCGTCTCCCGCGATCAGGCCCAGTGCCCGTTCCCGCTCCTGCGCGGGGAGGGATCCGGTGAGCAGCGTCACGCCGTGGCCGAGCGGCTCCAGGAACGCGGCCAGTGTCTCCGCATGCTGCCGCGCCAGCAGGTCGGTGGGAGCGAGCAGCACCGCCTGGCGGCCGGTGTCCGCGGCGAAGCAGAGTGCGAGCGCCGCGACCGCGGTCTTCCCCGAGCCGACGTCCCCCTGCAGGAGCCGAAGCATGGGCCGGCTGGACGCCAGATCGGCGCGGATCTTCGCCATGGCCGCGTGCTGGTCGGGCGCGGACCGGCTCGTCACCGGAACCCTCCCCCGGAGGCCCCGTCCTTTGCCGCATCCGCGCTCCCAGGACCTCCTCGACCGCCGCCACCGCCGCGCGAAACCGCGTCTCGGGGACCTCGATCCGGTCGGCGGTATCGGGCCGCCGCTGGCGATCCCGCGAGATCATCCCGACCTGGAGCGCGAGCAGCTCGTCGAACGCCAGCCGGTGCAGGGCGCCGTCGCGGCGCTCGAAGTCTTCCGGGAAGTGGGCCTGCTCCAGGGCCTCGCCCAGGCCCGGCAGCGCGCGACGCTCTCGAACCTCCGCCGGCAGGTAGTCGTCCAGATCCGCCGCGTGG
>JAJYJR010000539.1 GCA_021789355.1 Chloroflexota bacterium
GACCACCTGGAAGTCATCGCCGCCGTACCGCCCCAGCAGCGCCTCGGCCATCTGGCTGCGGGCCGAGTTGCCGGTGCACACGAAGAGCACCCGGATGGGGCCTTGGGACATGGTGTGGTACCTCCTGCAAGGGCTCGCGTTCAGGCGACCCTCGAACGCGACTCGGAGAAGAAGAAGCAGCCGGCCCGATCGACGGCGAGGGAGACGGCGTCGCCGCGCGCCCAGCGGCGCTCGTCATGGATCCCCACGAGGCGCTCCCCGCCCCGTGTCTCGACCGCGTGGTCGTACCCGCGCCCCCGGAACGCCACGTCGGTCACCCGCGCCGGGATCGTGGCCGTGCCGCCGCGCGCGGACTCGATCCGCACCGAGGCCGGGCGGATCAACGCCCGGCCGGACGTCCCGATCCCGACGTCGGTCGCCGCAGTGGCCGCGAGCCGGACGCCGTCGAGGCCGGTCAGCCGGATCCATGCCGTTCCTGCCGGGCCCGGACCCTCGACCTGTGCCGCCAGCTCGCCGGCGAGCCCCGTGAAGCGCGCCACGAACGGATCGGCAGGGTGGGCGTAGATGGCCTCGGGGGGTCCCACCTGCACCAGGCGGCCACGCTCGAGGACGCCGATCGTGTCGGCCAGGGCGAACGCCTCGGCCTGATCGTGCGTGATGTAGACGGAGGTCGCGGCAGCCTCGCGCGCGAGCGTGGCGATCTCGATCCGCAGCTGCTCGCGCAGGTTCGCGTCGAGGTTCGAGAGCGGCTCGTCGAAGAGGAGCAGCCCGGTGTTGGCGACGAGCGCCCGGGCCAGCGCCACCCGCTGCTGCTCGCCCCCCGACAGCTCGTTCGGGTAGCGGTCCGCGAGACCGAGCAGCCCCACCCGGGCCAGCATGGCCCGGCTGCGCGCCGCGGCCTCCGCCCTTGAGACGTGCAGTCGACGCAGCGCGAACTCCACGTTCTGCCGGGCGGTCAGGTGCGGCCAGAGCGCGTAGTCCTGGAACACCATCCCCAGGTCGCGCCGCTCCGGCGGCAGGTGCACGTCGCGGTCGGCGACGGCGGCTCCGTTGATCGCGATGCGCCCCGACGACACGCGCTCGATCCCGGCCAGGCAGCGCAGCAGGGTCGTCTTGCCCGAGCCCGAGGGACCGAGCAGCACCATGAACGCCCCGGCCGGCACCTTGAAGGTCACCCCGTCAAGCGCCGCGTTGGCGCCATACAGCTTCCTGACGCTTTCCAGTTGGACCGACGGCGCGGCGCGAACGCCTCCGGCCCGCGCGACGTCCTGTCCCTGTGCCTGCACCACGCTCATCCGGTTGGCCCTCCCACGCGCTGCCAGCCCCTGGGGGCGAGCAGCCTGAACAGGCCGAGGGCCAGCAGGATCACCGCGAACTGCTCGCCCAGCGCCATGACGGTCATGGCCGTCCCCTCGCCGTAGTAGTAGCCGGCGATGTAGTTGTTGATCGCCACCGAGATCGGCGGGGAGCCCGGCGGGTAGAGCAGCTGCGAGACGGGCAGCTCCAGCAAGGTCTTGGCGAAGGTGAGCAGCCCGGCCCACAGCAGCACGCGCGACAGGGTGGGCAGGACCGCGCGTCCCCAGGCGGAGACGACCGAGCTGCCGTGCACCCGCGCAGCAGTCACCAGGGAGTCCTGCAGCAGGGAGACGGGGCCGACCATGAGGCGGGCCTGGCTGGGCAGCGCGGTGGCGATGTAGCCCATCGCCAGCAGGGGTGTGGTCTCGTACAGGTCCAGCCCCAGGCGCCCGGCCAGCGGCAGGTTGTAGGCGAAGATGTAGCCCGCGGCGAGGACGATGCCCGGCAGCGCCACCGAACCCAGCAGCACGAGGTCGGCGACGCGGGCCATGCCGCCCCCGGTCCGCGAGGTGAGGAGACGGGCCATGGCCAGGCCCAGGAACGCAACGACCACCGCGGTGACCAGGGCCATCTCCGTCGAGTACAGGAGCGGGCCGAGGAGGTTCGTCTGGCCCTCCAGCGCCCGGCTGCCCTGGAAGACCTGCGCGTAGTTGTCCAGGGTCAGCGCGTGGAGCGTGAAGCTGGACCCGAAGTTGCGCAACATGGAGGCGACGAACGCGCCCAGGACCGGCGCGCCGAGCGCGATGACGAAGAGGAGCAAGGTCGCGCCGCCGGCGATCACCTGGACGCGCCGGCGCAGGTGCATCCTCGCCGGCGCCCGGCTGCGCCCGGAGAAGACGGCATACGAGCGACCGCGCATCGCCCAGCCCTGCACGGCGATGGGGATGGCCGCGCTCGCCACCAGCAGCCACCCCACCGCGGCCGCCAGGCCGAAGTCGGCGGGGTTGTTGTTCACGGCCTGGAAGAGCACGTAGGTGGCGACCGGGAAGTTGGCGCTGGCCGCCAGCGTCGAGGCCACGCCGAAGTCGCTCATGCTCTCGGCGAAGGAGATCGCCACCGCCGAGAGGAGCGCCGGTGCCAGGATCGGAAGGAGCATGCGCATCGCGCCCAGCACGCCCGCGCCGTGCACCCTGGCGGCCTCCTCGAACTCGGAACCCAGGTTGAGCAACGCGGCGGAGACGGCCATGTAGGCGAAGGGGACCGCCGAGAGCGACAGCACCAGCACCACCCCGGCCGGACCGAAGAACACGTCGTACGCGCCCGCCGAGTCGATCCCGAACTGGGCGAGCACGCCGTGTGGCTGGAGCAGATACTCCCAGCCTTCGGCGGCGAGGAACGTGGGCATCAGGAGCAGCGCCCACACGAGCAGGCTCCAGGCGCGACGGCCCCACAGATTCGTGCGGTGGACGCCCCAGGCCAGCCCGAACCCGATCGCCGTGGCGATGAGGGCGGTCACGCCGCTGACCCAGAGCGAATCGACGAGGCCTTGCAGGACCCCGCCGGACAGCAGTGCCTGGAGGTTGGCCAGCGTGAACCACGCGGTCCCCTGGCCGAGCAGCCGCGGGCTGAACGCCTGCACCAGGAAGAACCCCATGGGCAGGATCAGCAGCACCGCCAGGATCGCCCAGAGCACAGCCGCGCCGGTCAGCGCCCTGGCCCGGCCTGGGAGAGTCATGGCGTGGCGGGAGATCCGCCACGCCATGGGGGCCGCCGCCCCGTTCGGGACGGCCTGCGACGCACCCCCGGTCGCCGGGTCGAGGGGCAGCGGGCCCGGGGCCTGCAGTGGCTCACCACCGACCGTGATGCCGGCGGGCCGGCTGCCCTCGAGATACTCCACCGTGGTCCGTGCGGCTCAGTGGACGATGGTGTTGGTGAACCAGGTGTTGATGGCCGACTCGCGCCCGCCCCAGGTGTACGCGTCGATCGCCTTCGCAGGGACCGACGAGAGCGACGGCAGGGCGGCCAGCGGGTTGACGCCGTTCAACACCGGCCAGTAGAGGGAATCGCCGGTCGGATCACCGGATTGCATCACCTGCTGGCCCGCCGGCGACAGGACGAAGGCCGCGAACTGCTCCGCCTCGGCGATCTCCTGCGGGGATGCCTTGGCGTCGATCCCGATCACGCTGGGAATGGGGGTGGACGGGGCGATGAACGCCGTCTTGATGCCGGGGGTCTTCAGCCCGGCCCCGATCCCGGCCGAGCTCTGGATGAGGGCGATCCTGATCTGCCCGCCCTCCAGGGCGTGCAGCGTGTCGCCATTGGTCTGGAAGACGTGCAGGCCGTTGGCCTTGAGCTTCGTCAGGAAGGACTCACCCTGCGAGACGCCGCCCAGGAAGTTGAAGAGGCCGGCCACGAACGGGTAGGTGGGACCCGAGACGGCCGGGTCGTTCATGCCGACCGCGCCCTTCCACTGCGCGGACAGCAGGTCGTTCCAGCTCGCCGGCGGGTTCTGCACCGTCTTCGTGTCGTAGACGACGGTGCCGGCCATGGTCACGCCGGTCGGGATGTAGCTCTTGTCGGTCGGGATGAGCGACGTCCCCAGGGTATTGAAGTCGACGTTCGGCTCGTACCCCTGGACCAGGTAGTGCTGCTGGTCCATGGAGGCGAACGCCTCGTCACCGTCGACCCACAGGAGGCCCCACTTCGGGTTGTTGATCTCGGCCTGCACCTTCACCAGGAGCGGACCCGTGCTGTCGTCGACGAGCTGCACCGGGATCCCGGTGGCGGCCTGGAACGCCTTGGCCATGGCCGAGTCGTACCCCTGCGCGGAGTAGACGACCAGCGGTACCGGTGCGGCGGTGGGTGTCGGGGCGGGCGCGCTGGAGCCGACGACGGCGGGCGCGCTCGTCGAGCCCGCCACCGCGGCGGCAGGGGCGCTCGTCGGCTGGCTGGCCGGCGTCGGGGCCGGCGTGGCGGCCGTGGCGCTGCAGGCTCCGAGAAGGACGGCCGCGGCCGCGATGGCGCCGAGCCTGCGCCGGAGCCCGCTGCGGCCAGCGTGTGGCGGACGGTTGGCGCCGGGCGAGCCGAGCGCAGGGGAGGGCTTGGCGTCAGCGCTGACAGGCACGTCGGATCCTCCGTGATGGGGACGGTTCCACGAACGGATCCAGCTAACACGCAGCCAGTAACCTCACCGTGTCACGTTGGTTACAAGTTCGTGAGGTGACAGTCCGCGAGCAAACGGGCCGTCGAGCGTGATCCCGCAGGCAACCGCGCCGCAGGAGCCGGTGTGGTCAGCGCGTCGGAATGGCGAGGCGGCGAG
>JAJYJR010000540.1 GCA_021789355.1 Chloroflexota bacterium
CTCGTTCCGGCCCGCAGCCAGGACCGGAGCGTCTCCTGCTCCGCCTCCGACAACAGGATGGGGGTCGCTGGCTTCCGCATGCACGGAGCGTACACCATGCCGCTCTCTAACGCCAGTAAGTACTAGCCCTCCTCGTCCTCAACGGGCTGCGCCGGACGGAGGCGGCCGGCGCCCGGGTGGCGGACCTGACGAGCGAACAGGGGTACACCGTGCTGCGGGTGCGGGGCAAGGGGCGCAAGGCCCGACTGGCCAAGCTGCCGCCACTCCGGGTGCGCTGGCTGCGCACGTGGATCGAGGCGGCCGAGCTCAGCACGGACGATCCGCTGTTCGTCCCGATCGAGCACGGCGGGCGGCGCCTCCGCAGCCGCGAGCCGCTCGATGGCGGGACGGTCAATCGCATCGTCCGCCGGCGGCTCGCGGAGGCCGGCCTGCCGGTGCTCTCGGCCCACTCCGGGCGTGCCACGTTCGTGACCCTCGCCCTCAAGGGCGGCGCGCCGCTCCACGCCGTCCAGCTGGCGGCCGGGCATGCCGACGCCCGCTCCACCGAGCGCTACGCGGACCTCGCCGACCTGCTCGACGACAACGCCACCGACTACATCCGGGTGTAGGGACTGTGCCCGCGCGGAGGCTCACCACCAGCGTCAGGTTCGACGCCCGTCGGCTGCATGTCCGGCTGACGAGCGGAGCCGAGGTCGGCGTGCCCCTGAGCGACTTCCCGCGTCTCCAGCACGCCGCCGCCGCTCGATCAGTCACCGAGCCTCCGGCGCACGACCGAGAGCAGCGCGGTCAATCTCAGGTCGGCGAGGTGTGACAGCAGCATCGTTCAGCTGAACGTGAAGCCCCGCGCCCATCCGGCGGACGCGGGGCTTCACGGAAGTTGGCGCGGCCCAGATCGTTCGACGACGATCTGCGCTGTGTGCTCAGGGCTGCAGGGTGAACGTCGCTGACCCAGTCGGCGTACCCACGCCACTCGCGTAGTGGCACCCGCCGCCGAACGACACGCCCCAGGAGGTGATGTTGGCGACTGCAGCCGCGAAGTACGGTGCGGGAGCGGGGTACGTCGTCCCGCCCTCCGTGTACGACGACTCGGAATCGCCGGCCTGGCCCCAGTAGTTGGTCCAGTTGGCCCCCGTGAGCTGCGTCGAGAGCGGCATGGTCGCGTCCACGAGATCGGTCACCGGGACCCGGATCGTGGACCACCAGTAGGCCGAGGGGTTGAAGCCGCCGGTGGAGCTCGTCTGGAAGTACAGCCCGACGGTCGGGATCTGGTCGCCGCAGTTGTCGTTGTAGTTCTCGAACGTCGTCCCGGGGTCCGCCGTGATCCCGACCGTGGCCGAGATCGTCCCGTCGGTCAGGTCGCCGGTCCCCTGCTTGGCGGTCGTCAGGTAGGCCGCGTCGGGCGTGGCCGGGAACGTGAAGCTCACGCTGCCATCGGCGGCGACGTTCGCGACCTGCACGCCGAGGTGCGCACCGGAGGCATTGAAGATGGACACCTTCCACGTGGTGCTGTCCGCCAGGACCGGGGTGGTGGCGAGCACGACCAGCAGAAGGCCGGCTGCCAGGGCGAAGATGCGCCTCATCTGGGACTCCTATGCCGAGCGGGCCGGTCTCGCCAGTGGCTCGGCGCGATCCGGTGGGCGACCGGGGCTTGGATCGCGCGTCATCGCCGCCCACCACCGCCACTATACCGACTGTCATGTGATAGCGGACCATGTTGGTGACGCCCTGCACCGCATTTCCTACTCGGGACTCGCACCAGCACGTGTCCCCGACGTGCCGGACGCACGTCGCCGACGACCCCTGGGTGGCCGCCGACAGCGGTGCTCCGTCGCACCAGTTCTGTGCGCCGCGGCGGGTAATCCACTTGACAGCAGAGGCCGCGGTACGGCTACATGACGGCAGGGGTGCCTCGCGTCCCGGCCGCCCCGGCCGAGCCGTGCCGCGCCCGACGCTCCTTGCGAAGTGGGGGATCCGAGCGATGAGGCGCACTGGTTCGCGGGTGGGCGGCCGAGCGGCGTGAGACGGTCTGGGCGTTTCCGCAAGCCGTAGCCACCTGCGCCGCGTCCCGTGTCCCTCGGCACCCGCACCGTGCCCGTGAACGGACGGCCGGTCCGCTGGTCCGGCCGTGCCTCGCGGCGGGGTGCGGGCGCCCGCGCACCCCCACGGCCTGCGCACACGCATCGTCAGCCATGCACCTCAACCGTCGTGATCGCTGCAGGGGGGACCATGAATCCGTCATTCCACGCACCGGGGCGCCGTCGCCGTGCGACGCGCACCCTGTTCGCACTTGTGGCCGCCGGCCTGGTGGCGGCCGTGGTCGGCCCGGCCAGCGCGCTCGCCGCGTCCACCACGCTGCCGAGCTCGACCACCGTGGCGGGAGGCTCAACCCTCACCGCGCTGCCGTTCAACGCCTCGGGCGGCGGCGTCAGCGTCTCCGGCACCGCGGAGATCACCGCGAGCTGGAGCCAACCCGCATCGCTCAGCACAACCTTCGATCCGAACCTGCTGCGCCAGGGCCGCACGCTCGCGCTCAGCGACGCGTACGGGCGCAGCGCGGCCGGCGCCATGTCGGTCAGCTACACCCTCACAGACCTGGCGGTGTCATGGGGCACCATCGGCCCATTGCACCTCGGGTCACCCGGCTTCACGGCCAGCGGCAGCTGTGACCTGCTGGCCGGCGGCCCGAACTACGTCTGCAACCTGAGCAGCCCGCAGACCGCGTTGCTCGACACCTACCCAGTTCCCGGGCCCTACGTGAAGCTGAGCCTCGCCGCCGCGGTGACGGTCACGCCGCAGGGCCTCGCCACCCTGCGCACGGCGACCCTGGGCGGCAACCCCGCCGGCAGCACCAGCCTGACGCTCGGCGAGACGCCGACCACGGACAGCCTCCCGATCCCCTGTTCCGTGGGTGCCGGCGATGAGCTGCTGTACAACCTGGGCGGCCTCAGCGCGACCGATGGTCTCAGCGTCGACACGAGTCTGGTCTTCGACGTGGGGGCAGAAATACCGAACCCGCTTCCGCCTTTCAATGAGATCGACGGCTCATTCGCCACGCCATCCATCCACATGGGGACCACCACGGGCTCGGTCGCGGTGACCGGCTCCGGCGCCTCCTTCGACCTGGGCGCCGTGCAGGCCAACAATGTCCCGCCGGTGGCCAACGCCGGCGGCCCCTACGCGGGCAACGAGGGGAGCCCGATCAGCTTCGACGGCTCGGGGTCCTCGTCGATCTGCGGCTTCCCGACCCTGCAGTGGAACTTCTCTGACGGCGGCGTCGCCTACGGCGAGTTTCCGCAGCACACCTTCCAGGGCCCGGGCACGTACAGCGGCCAACTCGTCGCCACCGACGCCACCGGGCTCGTGTCGACCGCCGACTTCAGCGTGACCGTCGCCAACCTGCCGCCGGTGGTCAACGCGGGGCCGGACACCACGGCCGCCTGGGGTCGGCCGGTGGCCTTCAACGGCAGTGCGGTCGACCCAGGGGCGAATGACCAGCCCAACCTGGCCTACAGCTGGAACTTCGGCGACGGGACCGTGCTCCCGTTCGCGCCCAGCGGCGCGGGCGGCTCGTCCGCATACCACTCCTACGCGACCCCCGGGACCTACACCGCCACGTTGAGCGTGTGCGACCAATGGGGCGCTTCGCACAACGGCTGCAGCTCGGACACGCGCACGGTGGTGGTCCAGCCGCGGAGCGTCACGGCGGCGTACCTCGGCGCCACCGCCGGGACGTACGACACGCCGGGCACCCTCTCGGCGTCGCTGACCGACCAGTTCAACCAGCCGGTGGTCGGTCGGAGTGTGGCCTTCAGCGTCGACGGGAGCGTGGTCGGGTCCTCGACGACCGGCCCGAACGGGACGGCCACCCTCGAGTACACGCCCGCCCTCGGCGCCGGGACGTACGGGACGAAGGTCTCCTTCACGGGCGACAGCCTGTACGACACGGCGTCCGCGACCGGGTCGATCACCATCGCGCCGAAGGCCACCGCGGTGACCTACACCGGAACCGTCACCGGACTTCCCAACCACACCGTGACGCTGTCGGCGGTACTGGACGATGCGACCGGCACGGCGTTGTCGATGAAGACGATCACGTTCCAGCTCGGCTCGCAGTCCATGAGCGCCACCACCGACGCGAACGGCCTGGCCACGGCGACCCTGCAGTTGTCCCAGAAGGTCGGCGCCTATCCGCTCACCGCGACCTACACGCCGGATTCACCGGACTCCCGCTTCTATGTCGGGAACGCGGCGTCGACGAGCTTCACCATCGGCAAGAACAAGTAGGCCGGAGGACTTCAGCCCACAAGCACGGAGTGGGTCGGGCGGGGCGATCCCGCCCGACCCACTTCCCCAGATCTCCTCTCGGAGCGGCCGAAGCTGCCGCAAGTCCCAGCCGCTCTCGGGCGGGTCGACGGCTCACTGCAGGTGGGTGATCCACGTCGTCCAGCGGCTGGCATCGCCGGTGTACTGCCCGACGGCCCAGACCGAGCCGTCCACGGGATCGAGCGCGAGCGAGGTGGTCCCGAACCACACGGTGTCCGCCAGGTGCCCGGTGTTGTTGAAGCTGCCCGTCTCGGCCAGCGCGACGGTGCCGGCCTTGAGCGTGAG
>JAJYJR010000541.1 GCA_021789355.1 Chloroflexota bacterium
TCACTGCCGCTTACCAATACCGGCGAGATCGCGGTCTCGGCGCTGCAGATCTTCTCGGAGGCCGGGCGCCTGACCTCGACGAACACGAACCCCGGATACACCACCCTCGCGGCGGCGATCACGTCGTCGTCCGCCACGTCGATCACCGTGACGAGCGCCGCCGGCTTCCCGGCCAGCGGCAACTACTACGTCATGATCGACAGCGAGCAGATGCAGGTCACGGCCGGTCAGGGCACGACCACGTGGACCGTGACGCGCGGGACGAACGGGACCACGGCGACGACGCACCTCGTCACGGCGTACGTGTTCCAGAGCGCCACCACCGTCATCCCCATCGAGCCCACGTTCTTCGAGCCGAAGATCGCCCGCTACAAGCCCAAGCTGATGCGGGACAGCTTCGTGGCCTACTACGAGTCGATCATCGTCTCGGAGACCTCGGAGCTGAAGGGCGTCAAGATCCCGGCCACGTTCGAGGTGCTGACGTGGCTGCTGCAGTACGCGGTCGGGCCGGTCACCGCGACCGGCGGGCCGGCATACTCGTGGCCGTACACGCCGACCAACAGCAGCGACACGCTGCTCGGCATGGGCATGGAGATGTACAACGACACGGCGGCCTACCACGCCGCGGCGATGTACTGCGACCAGCTCGTGCTCGACATCGTGCGCGGCACGGACTCGGCGCAGCTCACGGTCGACTTCCTCGGCCAGCAGGCGTTCGCGATGGGCGCCAAGACGCCGGCCCTGACGACCCCGGTCGCGCCGGGGGCCAACTTCCTGAACCTCGTCAATCCGGCCTACACGAGCGTGTACCTCGACACCACGACGTACGGGTCGACGCTGCACAACGACTTCGAGAGCGTGAAGCTCACCCTCAAGAACGGCATCCAGCAGCTGTTCTTCCTGAACGGCGTGCTCTACCCGACCAGCATCGCCCGCTCGATGCGCTTCCTCGACGTGGAGCTGGTCCAGTGGTTCGACGACGCGACGGAGCTGGCCAACGCCATGAACGCGGTCGGCAACGGCGTGTACCGCAAGGTCCAGATCACGTCGGACGGCCCGCAGATCGGCACCACCGGCACGGACAACGCCCTCACGGTCGACGCCGGCCTGTACTGGGACACGTTCCCGTTCAAGGTCGACAAGGACGTGTGGGCGCTGACCATGACCGGCTCGACCGTCTACGACCCCGGACAGGGCAACGACTGGTCGATGTCGCTCGTGAACGGCATCGCCGCGGCGCAGTAGTCCGTGGCCGTCTTCGACGAGGGGTGGGCTGCCTTCAAGGCTGCGGCAGGCCCGATCCTCGTCTCGGAGCTGGAGGCGCAGAGCCCGGTCGGGGACGAGTACGACCCCGACGCCGGGACGCTGGCGCACAGCCACTCGGCGCGCGACGGTGACGGGGGCCGTCTGGAGCTGGTCAGCACCGACCAGCGCGGCCCCATCGCCGCCTACGTCATCCGCGGTACCCGAGCGCACCCCATCGACCCGGTGAGCGCCACCATGCTCCACTGGGTCGGGCCGGAGGGCGACGTGTTCGCCCGCCACGTCGAGCACCCGGGGACGCAGCCGGACCCGTACAACCAGCGCGCTTGGGAGGCGAGGCGCGACGAGCTGGTACGACTGTTCCGCGCCACCGTGAGCGACCGCATGGTCGTCGCCTTCCTGAACCCGTGGCGCGGACGCAAGCTGTGAGAGGGATCAGTGTAGATGCCTGACGTCGGCTTCCTCGCGCGATACGCCCAGCCGGTCGAACTCGATCTCGGAGACGGGTACTGGGTGAAGCACCGCCGCTACCTCCGGCGCGAGGACTTCGCGGCCGCCAACGACAAGCTGTTCTCGCCGGTGGTGCGGATCACCGGCGCGGGCGAGGACGAGCAGCGGTCGGAGACCTCCGGCGCGCTGAACACGAGCGGCCAGCAGGACGAGTACGTCGCCCGCGCGCTCGTCGAGTGGAACCTCACCGACGAGGCCAACGCGCCGATCCCGCTGGGGACCGTGCAGCCGGGCGTCGGGCCGGACGCGGCACGGTACGCTGCCGTGCGGATGCTGCCGTCCGAGGTGTTCGACCGTATCCTCTCGGGGATCGACGGCGTGAACCCGCGGCGGGGCAAGGAGGGGAAGGAGGAGGCCAAGCGCGAGCAGGCCGCCGCCGACCGCTTTCCGGGCGCGGCTGGTGCTGGGACTGAAGCGCCGAAGCCCCGTTCCCGCTGACGTCGCGGAGTACCTGCAGGCTCGGAAGTTCTGGCGGGAGCTGGGGGTCCCCATGACTGACGAGCCGCTATCGCAGTGGCCGGAGGCCAAGCTGCGGCGCTGGGAGATCATCCACGACGCCGTGGCCGCCTTCGAGGCCGCGGAGATCGAGGAGGCCCAGCGGCAGGCCCGCCGGGAGGCCGAGGCTCGGTCCCGGCAGCGGCACTAGCATATCCACGGACACATCTCACGAGGTAGTCACTGGCCGACGAGACAGAGTCCGTCACCGTCGAGATGGCCGTCGCAGCCCGAGACGGCGCGACCGCCATCTTCCAGCAGATTGTCGGCGGGCTGCGGGGCGTCGAGACTGCCGCCAACTCCGCCCGGGGCGCGATGACCCTCGCCGCCGGCGCGCTGGGGGTGGCCGCGGCCGGCGCGCTCGCCTACGGCGTCGATCAGGCGACGAAGTACCAGTCGGCGCTGGTCGACGTCCAGAACAACGCGCACCTCACCGCTTCCGAGACGCAGGCGATGGGGCAGGCCATCCAGCAGACCGCGATCGGCACGACGAGCAGCGCGAACACGATGGTGCAGGCGCTCGCCCCCATCGCCGGGGAGCTGGAACGCGTCACCGGCAGCACCCTCAACGCAGCCGACGCGAGCAAGGTGCTGACGGCGGCGCAGGACCTCAGCGAGTCGACGAACACGGCCCTCGCCACGTCGGTGAAGTCCATCGCCGACACGCTGCTCGTGTACCACCTGAACACGAGTCAGGCCGCGCAGGTGTCGACCGACTTCTTCGACGCGCAGGCCCAGCTCGGCATCGGCGCCGGGCAGCTCTCGTCGATGCTCCAGCGCCTCCAGCCGCGGCTCGCCGGGTCCGGCACGAGCATCGAGCAGCTCCTCGGCATCGTGCGGGAGCTGGAGCCGACGCTGGGCTCCGGCAGCCGGGCGATCATGTACGCCGGCACGGTGCTGCAGGCCCTCCAGTCCCCGTCCACGACGGCCACGAAGGCGCTCGCGTCGCTGGGGATCACGCTCACCGACGCGAAGGGCAAGTTCGTGGGCTTCCCGGCCGCGCTGGACGCCATCAAGGCGGCGTACGACCGGCTCCCCGCCTCGGTGGCCGCGGGGTCGAAGGAGATCAGCAAGCAGACGCTCCTGTACTCGCTGTTCGGCCGGCAGGCGAACGTCGCGACGGCGCTCATTCAGGGGGGCGCGAAGGGCATCGCGGACAGCACCGCCGCGCTGCAGGCCAACGGCACGGCGGCGGACGCGGCCGGCCGGAAGGCGCAGACGCTCGGCGAGGTGATGTCGATCCTCAAGGACGACTTCGAGACGGCCATGACCGCCATCGGCGGGCCGGGCGTGAAGGCGCTGTCCGGGCTGGTCGGGGGGATCGAGCAGGTCGTCGACGGCATCTCCCGCCTCGTCGTGCAGTTCCCCGGCCTGTCCGCCGCGGTGCTGGCGGCGGTCGCGGCGCTGGGCGGCTTCGTGGGGCTGACGCGGCTGCTCGGGCCGCTGCTCGGCGGGCTCGGCATCGACGTGGGCGCCATCGCCGCCCCGGTGCTGCTGGTGGGGGCCGCCATCGCCGGGCTCGTCATCATCGTCCAGAAGGTGCCGGGCGTGCTGGCCCCGGTGGAGGACGCGCTGACGGCGGTCGGACGGCTCCTGCAGGGCCTCGGGCCGGCGTTCGGGGAGGTCGCCTCGGCGGTCGAGGCGCTGCTCGGCGGGTCCGGGTCGCTCTCCGACCTCGGGAACGCGCTGGCGAACCTCGGGACGGCGATCCAGCAGCAGATCGCGCTGTGGGGTCCGCAGATCGTCTCGTCGCTGGGGACCGCGGTGCGGGCGCTCGTCGGGTGGGTCGCGCAGGCGACCCCGCCGATGCTCGCCGCGCTGGTGGCGCTGGCAGCAGCTGCCGTCTCGTGGGCGGTCGGGCTGGCGCCGCAGGTCGCGGCCGCGCTGGCGAGCCTCGGCGGGCAGCTCGCCTCCGCCGTGATCGTCGCGGGCGCCCAGCTCCTCGGCGCGATGGCGAGCCTCGGCGCGCAGGCCATCGGCGCGTTCGTCCGCAACCTCGCGGCCGACCCCGGCAAGATCGCGGTGAACATCGGGAACCTGCTCCGCGGTGGCGCGATCCTCGGTGCCGTAGTGGTCGCGGGCGAGGCACTGGGAGTGGCGTGGTCCGCGGCGGTCGCGACGGGGATGCGGGCGCAGGCGGCCATCGGCGCGGCAGCGACCGACATGGTGGAGACGCTGGAGCTGAAGGCCATGTACGCGCTCGACGCCATCGTCGGGCCGATCACGGCCGCGATGGCCCCCGTCGGCGCGGCCCTCGGCGGCGCGCTGGACGCGGCCATCGGCGTCGGCATGGCGGCAGCCCCATTCCTCCTCGTGGCCGCGGCGGTGGGC
>JAJYJR010000542.1 GCA_021789355.1 Chloroflexota bacterium
GAACGACGATCAGCTGGCCGTCGGGATGGAGATCACGTGTCCGCCGAGATGGAGGTCAGCTGTCCGCCTGCGAGGAAGTCCCACTGTCCCTTGACATCGCTGTAGCCGCCGCCGGCGAGTCGTCCCGCGCTGGACTCGCCGCAAGGCCCCCCGGCTCCCCCAGGCTGGGTGCCTGCCTTGTCCCGGCGCCATGCGACACGTAACCTCGCGTTGACGCCCACGCCGACGCCCAGAAGCATGGACGCGCGCGGCACGCCTGTTCGCTGTCGGTCGGATAGGACAGTCGTTGAGCACGCGAGATGACCGCTCGGACCTGAATGGACTCACCCGAGATTGTTTCGCAAACAGCAGGTCCTCGGTTCGAATCCGAGCGTCGGCTCCATTGCCCGCAAGGCGGGCACCGCCCGTCCCGCCGACTGCCGCCGCCATCGAGTCACCGGTCGTCGGCTGGACGCTCGCCAGCCGCGTCTCCGTCCGTTGTCGCGTATCCGATCGCCCGCAGCACGTGATCGACGACCGCGGCGGCGTACCCGTCGGGCATTGCGCGATGGGCGATGAACCGCCGGTAGAAGGCGGCGCCGGCGAGGAGGTCGACGGCGAGTTCGACGTCGGCGGAGGCGGGGATGTCGCCGCGTCGGCGGGCCTCGACCAGGAGGGTCCGGAGGGGTTCGCGGCGGCGTTCAGTGAGCTGGACCTGCAGGCTCGAGAGACTGGGATCGCGCTCCGCGGCGTCGATGAAGACAGCCATCAGCCGAGGGAACGGCTGGCCGCTCACCAGGGCTTCGAACCTGGAAACCAGCTCGATGAGGTCGGTCCGTAACCGCCCGGTCGCCGACGAGGGAAACGGTCTGAAGCCCCGATCCATGGCCTCGACGAGCAGTGCGCCCTGCGATCTCCAGTGCCGGTAGACGGTGGCCTTGCTGGCCCTGGCGCGGCGAGCGACGGCTTCCATCGTCAATCCGGGCAGGCCCTCGTCGGCGAGCACCTCCAGTGCAGCGCGCAGCACCCGCTCCCGGGCCTGTTCCCCCCGCGGGATCGGGGCGCGACCCGCTGGTTCCCCGGCGGTGTCCGCCGATCCGGACCGTTGGTCGCCGCGCCGGGGGCTTGTGGAAACAGCCATCGAAACGGTATTGTACCCATGGCCCAGCGAAACGGTTACGTATCGATAGGTCAAGGGGGCGAACCGATGGGCCATGCGATCCGGTCTTCGGTGGTTGCCCTGTTCGCGGTCGTGTTCCTCCGGGCTCCCGTGGTCATCCGTCTCGTCAACCCGGCGTTCCGGCGATACCTCGGCGCGGGCCTCCCGGCGGGACCGAACGGGCTCCTCACCGTGCGCGGTCGGACCAGCGGGCGGCCCAGGACCGTTCCGGTGGCCATTCTCGAGCTCGGCGACCGGCGCTTCGTCGAGGCGTCATTCGGCCAGGTCAACTGGGTGCGCAACCTCCGTGCCTCGGGCGCAGCCGTTGTCCGGAAGGGCCGCAGCTCAGAGACGGTGCAGACGGTCGAGCTGGCTCCCGAGACGGCCGCGCCGATCCTGCGCGAGGCCCTCGCGCCCTATCCGCCCTCTCGTCTCGTGAGGGCCGTGGTCGGGCGAGACGCCCGGCCCCCGGTCGCCGTGCTTCGGTTCTTCCGCATCCGAGTCGACCAGAACCTGTCGGAGTACGTCGCCGGTGCCAGCCGCCGCCCGGTCTTCGAGTTGCTTCCCATGCCGCCACCGCTCCTTGAGCCGGGGTGACGGGGACAGCAGCTGCGCGGCTCCCGGTCTCGGGCCGGCTCGAGCATCGGCTCCACGGTTCCGTGGGTGGGCCGCAGCCGACCCGGGGACCCGAGAATGGCCGCGGACGCCTACGCCTCGTCCAGGAACGACGCGACGGTGGTCGCGAGCGTCGGGGTGACGTTGATGTCGTAGTGCGTCACCCGGGGCAGGACGGCCAGGGCGTGCCGCGTCATCCCGGAGCGGTCCCACCCGGCGTCGCGCTTGCCGCCGCCCAGGAGTTCGAAGAATTCGACCGCGTGCCGGGGCGCGAGGCCGTCGGCGTCGCCGACGACGATCAGCACCGGCATCGAGAGGCCCCGGACCGCGTCGCGCCAGTCGTAGTCGAGCTTGAGCAGCCCGGTCAGCTGGGCCACGAGGATCGGCCAGTCCTCGACCCGTGGCGCGATCTCCCGGTAGGCCTCGTACATGGGGGTCTGCTTGAAGGGCTCGGCCATCTCGGGCCCCATCTGGTCGAAGGCCGCGATCTGCTCCGGCTGCCACCCGGCGCGGCTGAACGGGGTCGAGACAAGGACGAGCCTGCGGACCACGGCCGGGTGCTGGATCGCCGTCCGCAGAGCGACCGCGCCGCCGAGCGAGAAGCCCATCACGTCGGACTGCTCGTGGCCAAGGTGGCGGACCAGGGCGGCGATGTCGTCGGCCATCGTCTCGAAGCGCATCGGCCGGTCGACGGCCGGCGTCCGCCCGTGGGACTGAAGATCGACGCCGATGACCTGGCGCCCGGCCGCCAGGGCTGCGACGTTCGGGCCGAACATCTCGACCGAGCCGAAGCCGCCGTGAAGGAGGATCAGCGGCTCGCCGGTCCCCTGGATCTGGTAGGCGAGTTCGACGCCGTTGACGGTTGCGCGGCCATGGGTGGGGGCGGGGGTTCCGGCCATGGATAGCTCCCTTCGAGTGATCGGGCCCGGGGCGACCCGGGACCATCGTGCCGGGTCCCTGTCGAGCGGGCCCGGCGAGACCACCTGCCAGGCCCTGCCACGGCTGCGGTGGTCGGCGTCAGGCGGTCCGAACGCGGCGGTCTCGGCCGACTCGACCGAGCCCGCTACCAGTGCGTCGAACGGACCGCGAGGGATTCGACACGCGCCGGTGTGGACCCTTGGGGTGTCGCGCTCAGCCTGGGAGGGCCGCGCCCTCAGGGGGACACGTCGCGCCGCTGCATTCCCCAGGCGCCCAGCAGGATGCCACCGACGGCGATGGCCAGGCAGGCAATGACGCCGGATGCGTTCCACGTGCCGACCATCGGCTCGCCCATGTGCGCGGTCAGCGCGAGCTGGTGCACCCAGTCCGGCAGCTTCAGCGGGGGCGCCAGGAGGTCGACCAGGAACGTCGCCGTGACGAGCACCGCGGCGGTCTCGGCGGCGAGGGACGTCCGCCACAGGCCGCCCACCGCGACGCCGACGCCGATCACCGCCATCGCGTAGAGGCCCAGCGCGGCGGAACCCGCCATCGCGGTTGTCGCCGCGACATCCGCCGAAGCCGCGCCGACGCCGATCCCGACCGCGAAGATCACGGTCATGACGACGGCCGCGGCCAAGGCGCCCACGCCGCCGGCGACCACCCAGCGAGCCCGGGCGAGCGGCGTGGCCAGCAGCATCTCGAGGCGCCCTTCGGTCTCGTCCGAGGCCCACTTCGCGACGAAGGTCGCTCCCGCGAACCCGGCGATGATGAACAGGATCTGGGCGTACGCCTGGAGGAGGCCGCCGGCTGTCGAGGCGTCGAACTGCGGCATGAGGGCGCCCATCAGGTCCCGGAAGTAGGGCTCCTTCGCGATCTCCGCGGCGAGCGAGCCCACCAGGGACGCGATCAGGAGACCGAAGAGCCCGAGCCCCAGCCCCCACCCCAGCGCGCCGGGCAGCTGGTCGCCGAAGGCCCGCCGGCCCGGGTCGCGGACGCCGAGCGTCGCCGCGGGGAGCCCGGGCGCGGAGAGGCCGACGGTGACGCCGAGATCCCGCCGGGCGAACAGCTCGACGCCGAGGGCGAGCAGGACCAGGGCGACCAGGCCGACCAGGGCGAGCGAGGGCCAGTCGAACCGGCCGGTGAGCGCGATGTGCCCGGCCGTCCAGCGGAACGGGCTCAGGGTGGCGATGGGGTCGAGCGCCGCATAGCCGTTGGCGACCCATCCGCCCACCATCCAGGCGCCGGCGACGCCGGCCGCTCCCGCACGGCCCAGGAGGGGCCCCAGGGCGAAGGCGAGGCCGCCGAAGGCGAGGCCCAGGAGGCCCACCCACAGGGCGAAGCCGATGGCGGCGTCGGGCGGGACGGCGTCCCCCAGGGAGGCGTCGCCGAAGATCGCCGCGGCCGCCCACGAGGCGAGCGCCAGGACGGCCATCGAGATCCCCATCATCGTGAGGTGGGCGGCCACCTTCTCGAGCGCGACTCGCCGCTTCCCGAAGGGCGCCGCGGCGAGGAGGTCCAGGCTCCCGCGGCGGCTCTCCCCCGCCAGGGTCCCGGAGAGCGCGAGGATCGACCAGAGTCCTGCGCCAAGGGCGAAGAACGGCGCGTACTTCCAGTTGGTCATCCCGCCGAACGTGCCGACGTCCACCGGCCTGCCGAAGAGACCGGCCATCGACGCGGGGATGCCCCCGACGATCACGTCGATCGCGGTGCGCGAGGCGGGCGTCGGGAACATCTGCCCGACGGCGGCGCCGGCCGCGAGCATCATGCCGGCGAAAACGCCGCTGACGATCAGCAGGGCCAGTCGCGAGTCGCGGATGGTCTTGCCGTAGATGCTCCCCAGGCCGTAGAGGCGGCTGCGAAGCGGGATCGGGGGGAAGGTCGCCGCCACGCGGCGCGGCGACCCGGCGCTGACGGTCAT
>JAJYJR010000543.1 GCA_021789355.1 Chloroflexota bacterium
CGTTGTGCTCCTTCGACCCGGTGAAGTGGACGAGGTAGGTCCCCTCCTCTCCCGGCGGCATCACCATCAGGTCGACCTGCGGGCCGTCACGCAGCCGCACCGATGCCTTGTGAGGGCCGCTCCCGATGACGCGATCGACAGACGGCCTGCCGGTGAAGCGGCCGACGAGCGCCCCCGGGTCGTCGGTGGAGGCGAGCAGGTCGAGGTCGCCGATGGTCTCCCGGCGGCGGCGGAACGAGCCGGCCGGGACGAGCGCGTGGACGCCGGGCGTGCCGCGCAGCTCCGTCACGATCCCTACGACGATGCGCTCGGCCTCGCCCAGGCGCATCCGCTGCTGGCGCCGCTCCAGCTGCGCGATCCCGTCGAGGATCGCGGCCTCGGTCCGTTCCGACATCCCGCGCAGGTCGCGCAGGTGCCCGGCCTCGGCCGCGCGGCGGAGGTCGTCGAGAGTCTCGATCCCCCGCTGCTCGTGGAGCAGCTTCACGGTCCGCGGCCCCACGCCGGGAATCTCGAGCAGCGCCACCAGCGAGGGGGGCACCTCGGCGCGCAGCCGGTCGTGGAAGGCGAGTCGCCCGGTGGTCGCGAGTTCCAGGAGCTTCTTCGAGATCGCGGCACCCACGCCGGAGATCCGCGGGGGCCGGCCCTCGCGGTAGGCTCGCGCCACCTCCACGGGCGAGTGCGCGATCGCGTCGGCGGCACGATGGTACGCGACGGTCTTGAAGACGAGCTCGCCCTGAACCTCCAGCATGTCGCCGATCTCGTGGAAGATCGCGGCGAGCTCGGCGTTGGAGAGGAGGGGCACCTCGGCCGGGGGCTCGCCGGCGACGGTGGCGGCCATCTCAGCCCACCTCCACGCGGTCGCGGCCGTGCCGCTTCGCGCGGTAGAGCGCCGCATCGGCGCGCTCGACCAGGGAATGCGCGCTCGTCACGCCCACCGCGACACCGACCGACACCGTGACCGGCCCGTCGATCCCCAGCCCAGACGCATCGAGCGAGCGGACGGCCTCCCGCAGCCGCTGGGCGATCTCCACCGCCGACTCCTCGGTTGCGCGCCGCAGCACCACGACGAACTCCTCGCCACCGTACCTCGCCGGCACGTCGTCCGCGCGCACCGTGCCGCGCAGCACGCGGCCCACGCCGCGCAGCACCTCGTCGCCCACCGGGTGCCCGTACCGGTCGTTGAGCGCCTTGAAGTGATCCAGGTCGAGCATCAGGATCCCGAGCGCGTCGTTCGCGCGGCGCCCGCCGCGGCCGAGCATCTCCAGCAGCTCCTCGAAGTACGCGCGGTTGGGGATGCCGGTCAACGCGTCGGTGGCGGCGCGGACCCGCGCCTCCTCGTGCGCGTACGCGCGCTCAAGCGCCGCCGAGAGATCCTGCGCGGCCGACAGGAGAACCTGCCGGCTCTCGGCCGGCCAGCCGGAATCCGTCCGGCGCGACAGCACCAGGGCGCCCACGACGTGTCCGCCGGCGACAAGCGGCTCGGCCAGAGTGTGCCGGAGCCCGTACGCGCGGCTCACCCGGTCGGTGATGCGCTCGACCGCATACATCGTGGACCCGGGGCGCATGAGCCCGTCCGTGGCGCCGGCACCGCGTCCGCCGCTCCCCGCCGCCTCTGTCCCGGTCGCCCGGTCGACGGCCGGCATGAGCCGCGGGATTCCTGCTGGTGGCAGTGCGCAGCCCGATCCCGCTGCGGCGGCGGATCCCGGTGCGCCGCCCGATCCCGCTGCGGCGCCTGATCCCGGTGCGCCGCCCGATCCCGCTGCGGCGGCGGATCCCGGTGCGCAGCCCGATCCCGGTGCGGCGCCTGATCCCGGTGCGGCGGCGGTCCTGGCGCGGATCACGAACGCCTCGGCGGGTTCCAGGTCGCTTGCCGGAAAGTGGGTCACCGACAGCGGGACGGCGGCGCTCGACGACACGAGCGTGGCCTCGATGATCCGCTCCGAGGGCCTGAGCCGCGCGACCACAACGTGGTCCGCCCCGGAGGCTGCGCGCAGGTCGTCGACGATCGCGTCGACCGTGGCGTCGGGCGAATCCGACCGGGAGAGGCCGCGGAGCATCCTGGTGAGTGTCGCTCCGCTTGCCGCGTTCCTGGCGGCCGCGAGATCGATCGCGCGGCGCTCCACGACGATGGTGCCCGCGAGGCCCGCGACGAGCAGCAGCCCGGCAACGCCGAACGGGCCACTCGCGTGGCTGGCGGTCACCGGCAACAGGTCCAGTGCGAGCAACGCCAGGAGCCCGGCCTCCACCCGGCGGGCCAGGCGCACTCTCGCATCCTGCCCGCTGGGCCGCTTCTGCTCCGGCTCCTGCACGGTCACAGGGCGAGCATGCGCGGCCGGCACGGCCGTGTCCAGCGTCCTGCGGGCGCCTCGGAAGCCGGTCATGCGGCGCCTGCTCCCGCGGGCGGTCAAGCTGGACCGGTAGCGGTCGACGGCAGCTCGCGTTCCGCGCGCCGGGCGCGGTAGAGATCGGCGTCGGCCGCGGCGCTGGCCGCCCCCTCGTCGGTCTCCGGCAGGATCACCGCGAACTCGTTGCCACCGTAGCGGGCGCGCGTTCTCGTTCGCCATCCCGGTCTTGTTCGCCATCCCGGTCTTGTTCGCCATCCCGGTCTTGTTCGCCATCCCAGCCTCGTTCGCCATCCCGGCCTCGTTCGCCATCCCGGTCTCGTTCACCATCCCGGTCTCGTTCGCCATGGTGGTCGCGAGCCGCGTCGCCTCCTCGTCGAAGCCCCGCAACGCACCCGTGCAGACCTCGATCAGCCCCGGCGACTCCCTCGATCAGCCCCGGCGACTCCCTCGATCAGCCCCGGCGACTCCCCGACCGCGACCAGGGGGACCATAAGGCCGGCCGACATGCCGATCTCCCGCAGGATCCGCACTTCGGCCGGATCCGCGTCGGCGGCATGGACGAGGTTGACGCTCGGTACCTGGTCGACCAGGACGTAACGGGTGTCCGGGTAGCCGGCGAGCAGGTAGGCGGGGGTTCGAGACAAGTCTCGCGGGTATGCCCCCAGCATGCGCACGATGTCCCGCTCGCGTTCCCACAGGCTGATCGTCACCAGGTCGGCCTGGAGGGCGCTGGCCACGTGGGCGGCGATCCGGTCGGTATGGGGATCGATCTCGCCGCCCGCCCGCGCCCGATCCGGGGCCGACGCAGGCGTCCACGCGGTAACGGCAGCAGTGGCTCCGTTTCCGGCTCGGACGCCCGGTCCCCGGCAGACGCGCGCCCGCCCGGGGCCACCGACCCTCCCCGGCGCACGCTGTCCGCAGCCCGGAGGTTGGATTCCCGTCGAGCTCGACCGGGCAACCCAGGAGTACCGGGGCAGACCGGGACGAACGTACCGGCGGAGGCGCAAGCTGCCGCTGGCGCGCGACTCCGCTCACCGCTGGCGCGCGACTCCGCTCACCGCTGGCGCGCGACTCCGCTCACCGCTGGCGCGCGACTCCGCTCAGCGCTGGCGCGCGACTCCGCTCACCGCTGGCGCGCGACTCCGCTATTGCACGCCCGGGGGTCATTACGCGGCTCGGGACAGTCCGCGAACCGACTCTCGGTCACCGCCTCCGCTCAATCGTGCTCGGAAGCAGCCTGCAGAGACCGGATCCGGGCGTCGGAGATCGCACGCGGCCGCGTACGGTTCGCTGGGTGTGCGATACCGAGAGAACGCAGCGAGCGAGGCGCTGACGAACGCCTGGCGTGAGATAGCGACGGGTGGCGGGCGCGCACGACCTCGGAGTGCTGGGCGCCCGGCCCGACCGTGCCCGCCGCCCGGCCACCGTGCCCGGCATCCGGTTGGCCAGATTCCCGCGGGGCGACGCCTATGCCGACTGGCCGCACCCTCCGGCGGGTCCGCGGCCGTCGAATCGCCCCGGGAACAGGGCCGGCGCGGTCCCCTCGCACGCGCCGAGCGTGGCACCGGCGGGGATTGGGGCCCAGGGCCACCCTGAAGGCTGGCGACAGCCTGCGCACCCGGCCCACGCGACACCTCGCGGGAATCCGGCCACGTGGTGGCCAGTCTCGGCCGGAACTGCGCGCTGCCCGGCGCCCGGCCACCGTACCCGGCGCCTTCCCTGCGCGGCCAGGAGCGTTCCACCCGTCGCAGCCAGAAGCGCGCGCAGGCACCAACCGTCAATTCGTGCCAGCCTAGCTGTCACAGCGCGCGGTACAGTGTGGGCTTCAGGGCGCACTGGGGCCCGGGAAACCTCCAACGGCCCGGGAGGGGACCGCGCGTGATGCTGGACGCCGACCTGTTCAACCTCGACTCGGTCGAGGGTATGGTGCTCGTGGCCGGAAGCGGCGTTCTGGACGACGAGGCCCAGTGCGAGTGCGCCTGCGGGTGCGATCGGACCGCGACCTGGCCGGACGACCTCTGCCAGCAGTGCGAGGCCGGCGACCACGAGCCGGCCGACCCCTTCGGCTCCGGTCCCGATCGCTCGGCCGTCGAGTCGACCGGCCCCGAGCACCCCGGCTTCTCGGCCGTCGATCTGCGCGCCCCGGCCCAGCCATGTGCCACGCCCCCGCCGCGCGCCCCGGCCCAGCCATGTGCCACGCCCCCGCCGCGCGCCTCGGCCCACCCACGTAC